>JAIVGW010000247.1 GCA_020201415.1 Lentisphaerota bacterium | reverse complement strand
GATCACCATTCCGCCCTTCACGCCGGTATAGGCCAGGGTCATCAGCGGATCGGCGGCCACGTTCAGTCCCACGTGTTTCATGGTCGTCATCGCGCGCACACCGGTCAGCGCGGCGGCGGCGGCGGTTTCAAACGCCACTTTTTCGTTGGGCGCCCATTCGCAGTAAACTTCGGGATGGCGTGCGGCTACGGTTTCCAGGATTTCCGTGGAAGGTGTGCCGGGATAACCGGAAGCCACGCCAACGCCGGTTTCGTAGGCGCCCCGGGCGATGGCTTCGTTGCCTGACAATAATTCCTGCATGTTCTGCTCCTATTGCGGTTGCGCAATCCCCGGGGCCGGTTTCATTTCAGCAGCGTTTCCAGGAAAGAATCCGGATTGGCGCCGTATTTCAGGGCATTGCGATAATGGGCGCGGGTAACGGCCAGGTCCACCGGCGTCTGCCGCAGGCTGATCTGGGCGAGATTGTAATAAGCGTCACCCAGGCGCGGGTTTAGGGAAATGGCGCGTTTGGTGGCCTCTGCCGCCGCATCCAGCCGGCCGGCTTGCGTCCATACCACGCCCATGGCCAGGTGCGCATGCGGGTGCCAGGGGTTCCGTTTGATGATGGTTTCCAAAATGATGTGCGCCTCTTCGAACTGCCCGTCATGACACAGCAGTAAAACGCGCAACAGCAGCGTGGCTTCGTCGCTGTCCGCGGACTGGGCGCGTTGCAAAAGTATTTCACGAGCCTGGTCGAATTGTCCGAGCCGCAGATGAATGCGGGCCAGACCCTGGAGGGCCTGGGTATGATTTGGCGCGGTGGCTAGCATTTCATCATACAGTTCCGCCGCTTCTTTCCAGTCCGACACTTGTTCCAACTGGATGGCGCGTCGCAGCAGCGCCGTGTTGCGCACTTGCTCCATGCCGGGTGTGGGCCGAGGCGCGGCTGGCGCCGGCAACGGTCGAACCGGAGCCGGTTGCGGCGCGGCCGGTGGCGCCGCAGGTAGCGGCGGGTATGCTGGAGGTGCGGATGAGGGGGCCAGCCGATCCAGCATCTGCCGACAGTGCCGGATACGGAAATCAACCAGTTCGCTCTGCCATGCGGGATGTTGTTCGATTAATCCCAGGAAAAGAGCCAGAGCCTCGTTGTACATGTCCACGGCTTCCTCGCTCATTTCCTGTTCCTGCAGCCATTCGGCCATGGACATGGATTCATAAGCCTGCAGGTAAATGCGCAGCGGCGCGTGCAGATCATCGGCAGGCTGATCAGCCAGGCCGGTGGAAGCGGCCGTGAAACAGGCCGCCATGAATAACAAAACAAGTCGTATGCGCTTCATTGGATTATCCGCTTCGCTTGAAATACTTTTTAGGAGCTTCGAATTATAAACCAAAAATTTGCTTGCAGGCAAGTCTTAACCACACACCCATTAGCCGAAAGGGGGCGTCTTGTCTTGCTTTTATTTTGGACTGCGGCGGCTTGACGCCGCTTTTCCTAATGTCTTCCAATATTGTAATATTTCCCCATGCCATAAGGGAAATCATGCGGCTTGAAATTCTTCAACCAGCCGTGATGCAGGCTGTAGGACATGGGGTGATGCGTGAAAATCCAGGGACAGTCCTCGATCAGGATTTCCACCATGCGCCGGCACAGGGCCTGCCGCTCCGGGTCGTCGCCGGCCATAATGCCGATACGCTCATAAAGTTCGTCGTATTCCTCATTGCGGTAATTGCTGTGATTGGGGCCGGGCGAATGGTTGTGGCTATAGAACAGCTGTAGAAAATTTTCCGCATCGGGGTAATCCGCCACCCAGCCCAGTTGGAAAAGCTGAACCTGGCGGCGGCTCAGTCTTTCAAGAAAGGCCGGCCAGCTGCTGTAGACGGGCGTCAGCGCCACGCCGATCCGGCTCATGAAGTCCACCAGTAATTCCGTGGCGGCCCGGGCTTCCGGGTCGTTGGCGCGGCCGATATCAATGGTCAGGGTCAGGCGCCGCCCGGTGTCCGGATCACGCCCTTCGGGGAAGCCGGCCTCGGCCAGCAGGCGCCGGGCCAGGTCCGGATCGAAGGGGTAAGGGGTGGCAATATCGGCGAAACCTTCAATCCCGGGCGGAATGGGCGATACTGCGCGCATAATGCGGTTGTTGTAGAATTCTTCATATTGCTTTGAGTTGAAGGCGCAGGTCAGGGCCTGGCGCAGTTTGCGATTGGCGCCCAGCAGCGGGTCGTCCATATTGAAGCCGATATAGAAGGTGGTCAGGGTGGGGGTGGCGTGCAGCACTATGCCGCGCCGGGCCAGTTCATCATTCAGCCGGCGGTCACCGGTAATCACGGCATCCCAATTATCGCGGGAGATGCCGGCAGATGCCAGCTGTTCACCGAGAAACATCAACCACATGGTTGAGGAATCATTGACCACATATTCCACAATGCGGTCGGTCAGCGGCAGCGGTTTGCCGGCATCGGCCAGCAGTCCCCGTTCGGCGTCATCCGGGGTGCCGCGGGAGGGGTGATATTCCTGGCGGCCGGTTTCCGTCCACTTGCGGTTGCGTTCGAATTCCATGCGGTAATTGCGCCGCCATGATTTCAGGATGTAGGGGCCGGTGCCCACCGGATGGCTGACAAATTCACGGCCGTAATAGTCCACCGCTTCCCGCGGCACGGCAAAGGCGTAATGCATGGCCATGATCCAGAGCAATTGAGGGTAGGGGCGGGTCAGCTCGATGCGCAGCGTGTAGCGGTCGGGCGCATGAAGACCAGCCACCGGTTGATCATAGTCCGTGGGGTCATCGCCCGCGGTGCCGGCGCGGAATTCGTCCAGCCCCTTGATGCGGTTGTTGAAGGCCCAGTAGCCGGTGGAGCTGTTTTTCAGGTCGGCCACGCGTTTGATGGAATATACGAAATCATCGGCGGTCAGCTCGCGTCCCTGCCCGCCGGTTGCGGTAAAACAGGGATCATCCTGGAAATGGATGCCCTGGCGGACGCGGAAAGTGTAAATCAGCCGGTCGGGGGATATCTCCGGCCAGCCTTCGGCCAGGCAGGGTTCCAGACGATAGGGCCGGTCCAGGTAGGCGTATTGCAAAAGACCTTCGTAGATCCGGCTGATGGCCAGGGATGATGCCACATCGCCGGCGCCCACCGGGTCGAAGCCGCGGATGCGCGTGGATGCTCCGTGATAAACCACTTCCGAGTCAGCGCCGGAGGTCGCCGGCGCCCGCGGTCGGCAACCGCCCGCGTACAACAGCAGAATGGCAAACAACAAAACCGGCAACCATCGCGGTTGCGGCCGGCAAAATCTGTTTAGATTACACACTGTGGCTGTGGCTATTCGTCGGCCGTCATTGGAACGGGCGCCGGGGCGGCAGACTGTTCGACGGGCACGGGCGCGCCTACACGCTGCAGCACCGAGGCGCCATCACTGCTACTGTAGATCTTGGCCAGCGCAATGGTGTTCAGGACAAAAATAATGCCCAACCAGATGGTGATTTTGGTCAGGACATTGGCGGCGCGCGCGCCGAACAGCGATTCGCCCATTTCCGCGCCGAAAGCCATGCCCAGCCCCTCGCTCTTGCCTTTCTGCAACAGGACCACGCCGATCAGGAGCAGGCTGCAAAGCACTTCGATCGTCACCAGTAGTATTTTAAGGAAAGTCATTTTGATCCGTCTCACTTTTCCCGGGGCATGGCTGCTTTGATAATAGCGGTAAAGGAATCAGCATCGAGCGCCGCGCCGCCGATCAGGCCGCCGTCGATGTCAGGCTGGGCCAGCAGTTCGGCTGCATTTTCCGGTTTCATGCTGCCGCCATACTGGATGCGCATGGTCTGGGCGGTTTTATCGTCGCCGATTTCCTTTAAAACGCCGCGAATGAATAAATGGGCAGCCTGGGCCACATCGGGTGTGGCTGTCAGGCCGGTGCCGATGGCCCAGACCGGCTCATAGGCCACGGTAATCTGTTGCAGGTCGGCCGCGCCCATCTCTCGCAGGCCTTCCGTTAATTGCCGCTGCAGCACCTGCTCGGTCTGATTTTCCTGGCGTTCCTGCAAGGTCTCGCCGATGCACATTATGGGGCGTAAATGGTTGGCCAGGGCCGCCCGCAGCTTACGGTTGACAATTTCATCGGTCTCGCCAAAAAGCGTGCGCCTTTCGCTGTGTCCGATGATCACATGGTGACAGTATAGTTCGCGCAACATCTGCGGTGAAATTTCACCGGTAAAGGCGCCGGCCTTTTCCCAGTGCATGTTCTGGGCGCCCAATCCCAGCACACTGCCGGAGATGGCCGCGCTGACGGCCGTCAAGGCGGTGAAGGGGGGGCAGACGACCACATCCACGCCCTTGCAGGCGCCCAACTGCTGCTTCAGGTCGTTGACCAGTTCCACGGCTTCCGCCACGGTCTTGTTCATTTTCCAATTACCGGCAATAAACGGTTTGCGCAATCGGTTCAATTTTGCCACTCCTTAATTTGTGACGCCTTTACGAGGCGTCATGCTATTTATCACTCAGCGCCGCGATACCGGGCAGTTCCTTACCTTCCAGGAATTCCAGGCTGGCGCCGCCACCGGTGCTGATGTGCGTGATTCTGTCGGCCAGACCGCTCTTGTTGACGGCGCTGACGCTGTCACCGCCGCCGATGATACTGGTGCAGGCGGTGTTTTCCGCCAGAGCCCGGGCGATGGCCATGGTGCCGGCGGCAAAAGGTTCCATTTCGAAACAACCCATGGGGCCGTTCCACAGGACGGTCCGGGCGGTGCTGATGGAATCAATAAACTCCTTGATGGTGGCCGGCCCGATGTCCAGCGCCATCCAGCCCTCCGGAATGCCGTCTTCAGCAACCACTCTGGTCTGGGCGTCGGCGCTGAATTTGTCCGCCACCACGTGGTCCACGGGCAGCAGCAGCTTGACGCCGGCGGCCTGGGCCTTGGCAATGATGTCGCGGGCCACATCGACCTTGTCGGTCTCCACCAGTGAATTGCCGGTGGGAATGTTTTTGGCCAGGTAAAAGGTGTAGGCCATGGCGCCGCCGATAATGATAGTGTCCACCTTTGATACCAGGTTGGTCAGGACCGATATCTTGTCGCTGATCTTGGCGCCGCCGATGATCGCGGCAAAGGGGCGTTCAGGATTGCTGATGGCCTGGCCCAGATATTTGATTTCCTTCTCCATCAGGAATCCCGCCAGGCGCTCCTGGAAAAGCGCCGCCACCACGGCGGTGGAGGCGTGGGCGCGGTGGGCTGTCCCGAAGGCGTCATTGACATAAAGATCGCCCATGGCCGCCAGGTGGGCGGCAAAGGCCTTCTGTTTTTCCTTCAATTCGGCCTTGGCCTGCTTCTTAAGGGCTTCATCGGCGTCTTTCGGCAGGTCGGGCTTGCCCTCCTCTTCCGGGTGGAAGCGCAGGTTTTCCAGCATCAGCACCTGGCCGGGCTTGAGCGCCTCCGCCATCTGGCTGGCGGCGCTGCCGGCACAGTCGGGGGCGAAGGCCACCGGCCGGCCCAGCAGTTCGGCGAGGCGGTCGGCGGTGGGCTTGAGGGAGTAGGCCGGATCGGGCTTGCCGTCCGGCCGTCCCAGATGGCTCATCAGGACCAGGGCGGCGCCCTGGTCCAGGATATGCTTGATAGTCGGCAATGCGGCGCGTATGCGCGTGTCGTCGTCAACCTGGCCGTTTTTAACGGGCACATTGAAGTCCACGCGCATCAATACGCGTTTTCCGCCGAGTTCGACATCGCGAACAGTCTTTTTGCTCATCATACACTCCGCTGTTAATGGTTGGTTGCTCCGGTCGCGCTTACTTGGAGGCCATGTGCACGATCAGATCGGCGCACTTGCAGGAGTATCCCCATTCGTTGTCGTACCAGGCAACCACTTTGACGAAGCTATCGTTCAGCGGGATGCCGGCGTCGGCGTCGAACACACAGGTGCAGGATTCGCCGATGAAGTCCGATGATACCACCTTGTCTTCGGTGTAGGCCAGAATGCCTTTCATCGGGCCTTCGGCGGCCCGCTTCATGGCGCCCTTGATTTCATCGTAGCTGGCCGGCTTCGCCAGGCGGCAGGTCAGGTCCACGACTGAAACGTTGGCGGTCGGCACACGGAAGGCCATGCCGGTCAGTTTGCCGTTCAGTTCCGGGATGACCTTGCCGACGGCCTTGGCCGCGCCGGTGCTGGAGGGGATGATGTTGAAAGCCGCGCCGCGGCCGCCGCGCCAGTCCTTCTTGGACGGGCCGTCCACGGTCTTCTGGGTGGCCGTGGTCGCATGCACCGTGGTCATCAAACCTTCGGCGATGCCCCAGTTGTCGTTGATCACCTTGGCCAGCGGCGCCAGGCAGTTGGTGGTGCAGGAGGCGTTGGAAACCACATCCATTTCAGGCTTGTAGGTTTCGTGATTAACGCCCATGACGAAC
>JAIVGW010000246.1 GCA_020201415.1 Lentisphaerota bacterium | reverse complement strand
GTGCGATGTGGCCGCCATCAAGCGCGACATGCCAGGCCTGATCGTCCAGCGGGACGACCGCCGCCAAAGGCAGGTTCAGCGATGCCATCACCGGCACGCCTTCTTCCAGGCGGTCAACGAAGGCGGCCACGCCCACCAGCTTGCCGCCGGCGCGGGTGATGTAAGGCAGCCAGTAGTCCCGCACGGATGAACCTTCATTGTTAAGGTCCGCAATGTGCAATACGCGCCGCCCGCTGACATCAGCTCCCAGAGTTCGACCGTCCTTGTAGATCTTCAGGTGCGGGCGGCGCAGCAGGACGGCGCAGGGATTGGAAAAATCCCAGTCCCGTGTTTCGCCGCCGGCGATGACATCGAACTCAATACCCCATTCCCGGATCAGTTGCACGAGGGCCGCCACGGCTTCAGCGTAGGCTGCGCCGTCGCTTTCCACGCTGATGCTCTGAACGTAATAAGGGCCAATCTGCCCGGAAGTATATGGAAACCACGGGGTGGTTTCATCCACGAAGCGGAAAGCGCCGGTGCGCAGCAGGTTTTGCAGATTGGCGGCTTGCAGCTGGCGGTTGAGATACATGTTATCTGTTCAACTTTTAACGATATTGGTGATTAAATGACTTGCACAAGTTACTGGAATTGTCGGCTAAATGCAAGCAATGCGGCGCAGTCCTGGTATAATTGCCACAACCGTGGTGCGCCCTGCGCAACTCATTCTTCGGTAGCCAGGTTGCGGATCAGCGCCAGGATGTCTACGGTAATGGACTGTCCGGAGCCGTCCTGCAGGGTAAAAGGCGGGGCGGCATTTTCAGCGCCCGCCGGGAACATGGCGCCCGGAAGCGCCGCGCATATGGCGGCAGCCGTCAGGAGTAGCTTCATCCGGGATGCAGCCGCAGGGTTAAACGGCCGATGATCTCGCCGATGCGTTGGCACTGGCCGGCCGAGCGTTTGTCCGGCGCGCCCACGGCTACCGGCCCGTAATGGTCGCCATTGACGTTGCCGGGAATTACCATGCCGTGAATCAGCAGCGCCTTGAGGATATCCATAATGGCCGTTTCGTTGCCTCCGGCGATTCCGCCGGACGAGGTAAAGGCGCCGCCGACCTTATCCACCAGTTTGCCGTGCAGTTTGACGCTGGCATCAATGAAATGCTTGATTTCCGCGGCCATGCCGCCGTAGTAGGTGGGGCTGCCGAAGACCAGTCCCTGGAATTCCAACAATTCGTCCACCCGGGTTTCCTGGACGGGCTTGACAATGGGTTCGGCGCCGGCAGTACGGATGCCCTCGGCGACCAGGTCGGCCATGGCGCGCGTATTGCCGGTACGTGAATAATAGATGATCAGGACTTTGGCCATAATGGCGCCCTCTTGAATGTTTAGTGCGGCGGGGGGAACATATTGCGGGCGGCTCCCGGTCGCATGGGCGAGTGGGGCATGCTGGGCATGGTAGTCCAGAGAATGTCGCTTTCCATCCGCAACCGGGAGATTTCCGGATCTTCGTCCAGGATGGCGTTGATCTGCGTCTGCAGTTCAACGAGCGCTGCCCGGTGTTCTTTTATGGAGTCATCAGTTTCAAACAGCTCCTGGCGGCGTTCCGCGATTTGATTCCTGATTTTTTCAATCCTGGCGCTGGTTTCCATCACCTTGCGCATGAATTCCGCACTCATTTCCGCGGTAAATGGCGCGGGCCGGCCTGGACCGGGGGCATCCATCTTCAGCGGCTGGGGTGCGGGCGGTGTCGTTTCCTCGGCGGCCAACCATCCGGGAAACACACAGGCGGCGGCGAACAGGAAAATCAATATCTTTTGCATAGCGTAAACTCCCTTGCAACCGTGTTGTCAAAAAGTGTTAATTATTATGCGTTATGGCATGTTGATTGACAAGACTAAAAATGTCCGGCATAGTGAAATGATTACAAAAAGTAACGTTTCGAAAGTAACTCTAGTTATTGAATAATTATTACAATTATGGGAGGAGGCTGCCATGCCCGGCGGGATTTTGCAGGAAATGACGATTGACATGTTTGACGGGTGGCGGCCGGAGGTGGTGGTAATCGGGGTGGGTTCAACCGAACCGCACGGCCCTCATTTGCCTTATGGCACTGATTTCATGATTGTCGACGGGATTGCGCGCCGGGCAACCATCCAAGCCAATGAACAAGGCGGACGGGTGATGCAATATCCTTCCCTTCCGGTGGGATGCAATGTCAATTTCAAGCCTTTTCCCTTTGCCGCCCGCATGAAGGTGCGCACGCTGATGAGTCTGCTGGGGGACATCATCGAAGCCCTGGAGGAGGACGGTGTGCGCAAGATTCTGTTGCTGAACGGGCATGGGGGCAACACTTCGGTGGTGGAGGCGACTTTACGTGAACACTTCGAACGCCATCCGGCTGATCCGCAGGGGCGCCGGGCTTTTGTCTGCACTTTCGGAACCAACCGGTTCGTGGAGCCGGAAGTCAAGGCCATGTTAAAACATCCTTCGCCTCACGGCGGCGAGGATGAGACAGCGCGCATGATGGGTTTGCGGCCGGATCTGGTGCGGCCTGAGTATTTTCGTGAATTTCCCATCGTGCCGCCTTCGGCTTCCGGTGTGGCCGAGTGTCATGACAATCTGATGTATGTCAAGCCCTGGCATCTGTTCCTGCCGGAAGCTGCCGGCGGCGAGACCCGCACCGTGACCAGGGAGATGGGCGAGCGGCTGGTGGAGAGCGCCGCCAAAGGACTGGCGGAATTCATGGTGCGGCTCAGCCGGGCGCCCTGGCATGCCAACTTCCCATTCGATCCGCCGGCCGGTCCGTAGCCTGAATACCCGGGCCGTTACAAGAATTCTTTTTGGTTTGCGGTTTGGATGCAGGGGGCTCAGGCCAGCACGCGCCCCGGACGTTCCGCGGTCAACCCGTTGGCGTCCAGCGCCACCCGGCCGTTGACCAGCACCAGCCGCATGCCCCGCGCCGGTTGATGGGGGTTGGCATAATCCGCCGGGTCGTCGATGGCGGCGGGGTCGAAGACCGTTACGTCCGCCATGGCGCCCGTCACCAGCCGTCCCCGATCGCGCAGCCGGAAATGTTCCGCCGGCAATGCCGTCATTTTACGCACAGCTTCGACCAGGGGCACAGTTCCGCCGCGCAGGGCGGCGCGCAGGAAACGCGGGAAGGCGCCGTAGGCGCGCGGGTGGGGGTGATCCCCGCCCAGCGGACCTTGCGGCGCGCGCAACGAGGCGTCGGTGCCGAGCATGACGTAGGGTTCGGCGAGGATCCGCCACATGTTGGTTTCGCTCATGCCTGGGAAAAACGCGCCGGTGTTCAATTGGTCTTCAGTGATCAGTTGCAGAGCCGCGGCCACGGGATCCAGTTCCAGTTCGGCGGCGACTGCCGCCAGGGGACGCCCGCGGAAAGCACGTCGAGCCGTTGAGCCGATGATGATGGAGCCCCATTCGCCGGAGCTGCGTTCCGCGCGCAGTTCCCGGATGATACGTTCGCGCTCCCCGGGATCCAGCAGGCGGCGCAGCACGGCCGTGCGGCCCCCGCCGGCGGCCCAGTCGGGGAGGATGACGTCCAGTTCCGTGCACCCGGCGGTATAGGGGTAGCGGTCGGCGGCAACCTGCAGGCCGGTGGCGCGCGTTTCACGGATCATGGCCAGGGCCCGGTCGAGCAAAGGCCAGTTCGCGCGGCCTGATATCTTGAGGTGTGAGATTTGCAGGCGCACCCCGCTGATGCGTCCGACGGCCAGGGTTTCCTCGATGGCATCAAGCACTTGCGCCCCCTCATTGCGCATGTGGGAGGTGTAGATGGCGTCATGCGCGGCGAGGACGCGTCCCAGCGCCATGATTTCCCCGGGCTGGGCATAACGGCCGGGCGCGTAAATCAGTCCGGTGCTCATGCCCCTGGCGCCGGCCTGCAGGCATTCCGTAAGCAGCGCGCACATGCGGTTTATTTCGGCAGGCTCGGCCGGTCGCGGTGCATGGCCAATCACCGTTTTACGCAGGTTGCCGTGGCCCACCAGCAGCACGGCATTTACCGCCGGCCGGGCCTGTCGCAGGCACTCGACATAATCAGGGAAGCCCAGCCAGGAGCAGGGGTAATCGAAAGCCGCCCAGTCGGAGGGCAGGTCGGATAATTTTCGCAGTGGCGCCGCCGAGGCGCCGCAATTTCCCAGGATTTCCGTGGTGATACCCTGGTACAACTTGCTGCAGGCGGAGGGTTCCAGCAGCAGATAGGTGTCGGAATGCGAGTGGGCATCAATGAATCCGGGGCATACATGGCATCCGGTGGCGTCCCAGCTGTGTTGGGCCGGGGTGTCGGCCAGGTCTCCCAGGCCGGCAATCCGGTCGCCGCGAATGCCCAGATCGGCGCGTTGTGGCGCCCGGCCGCTGCCGTCAATGATCGTGCCGCCGATTATCTTCCAATCCAGCATGAGGCTCATCCTTTACGGCGGACGCAGCGATGGGTTCGGATGCCGCGCCTGCGGCTTCGGTTATGGGTTGCGGGGCGGGAGGTTCATCAGCAGTGCGCGATCCGTCCAGCAGTTGCATGACTTCCCGTCGCACATGCTCCAGCTGGTTGAGGCTGAGCATGGGGTCGGCAATCAGGAAAGTGTCGCCGGTGCGTCGGTGTTCATACACGCGCAGCGGCAGGTCATTGGGACGTTGCTGCACTTCTTTTTCCACCAAAATGCGCCGGCGTTCCAGCATGACTGCCAGAATATAAATCACGTTGCGCAGTTCGGGCTGTCCCCGGGCGATGAGGTCGCGTAGCGTGGTTTCAACGGTTTCGCGGTTCAACGGGTCGGGGGCGGGAGGCGGCGGCGCCCGGAAAGTCCCTTTCCAGACGCTGACCAGACTGTCGCGTTCCGCCGGCTGAACGGCCCAGCATTTTTGGCATTGATCGCGCCGCTGGTATTCTTCACTGTCGAAAGTCAGCGCGGAGACATAATCCTGGCCGTCCTGGAAAGGTTCCTGGCACTGGGTGCAACAGGTCCCGCGCGGTTTTATATCCCAATCCGGATTAAGCATCCTTAAACACCATATCGCGGCATTTCCAGAAATAAATGCTGCCGGACACCACGGTCAGAACCGTGACCAGCGAGGCAATGATAAAGATCGCGCATCGAAACCAGGGGTCGAGATAAATCTGGCGGAACTCGTCGAGTCGGGCGCCTTCCATGAACAGCGGCAGTATTTCACCGCGGATGGCCAGCCCCAGGATAATTAGTGAGATCACGATTATCTGCCAGATGGTTTTGTGCTTGCCCCAGCGTTCGGCGGAAATGATCTTGCCCTGGCCCGCGGCCAGCAGGCGCAAGCCGGTGACCATGAATTCACGGGAAATGATGATGACCACTATCAGCGCCGGCACGACCTGTCTGATGGCGGCAAAACAAATGAAGGCGGAGCAGATGAGGATTTTATCCGCCAGCGGATCCATCAATTTGCCGAAAGTGGTGGAGCCGCAATGTTGGCGTGCCAGCCGGCCGTCCCAATAGTCGGTCAGGGCCGCCAGCAGGAATATGAAGAGGGCGGCTGTTTTGCCGAAAGGAATGGGCAAAGTCAGGCAGACGGTCATGATCATTGCCAGGACCAGGCGGCTGAGGGTTAATTTGTTGGCCAGATTCATCATTTCAGGCGCAGGCCTCCATATCGTAACCGCGGGTGCGGGTATAATGCGCGCGCACGAAGCTGCCGGGGCGCAGGCGGCGCGCAGGGCGCGTCATGCTGACATAAGTCACGCCGTCGACTTCCGGAGCGCAGGCGGGGGAGCGTCCGACCCAGACGGTCGGTCGGCGCGGCCGCGTCCGCTCCAGCATGATGGTGTCGGATTGTCCAAGGCGGCCACGGTTGCGCCCGGTCACCAGACGGCGTTGTTGGAGCATCAGCCGCTTTTCACGTTCGGCGGCACAGCGGGCGCCGACCCGGCGCGGCAAGGTGGCGGCCACCGTGCCCGGTTCCGGCGAAAACCGGAAGACCCCCAGGTGGTCGAAGGCGATCTCGGCAGTGAAATCCAGCAGGTGTTGAAAATGCCGGGCGGTTTCACCGGGGTAGCCCACCATGCAGGTGGTGCGCAGGGCGGCGCCGGGCAACCGGCCGCGGATTTCCTCGAACAGCCGGACCAGTCCCTGCCGTGGTGATGGGCGGCCCATAGCCTCCAGCATTTCCGGGTGGCTGTGCTGGATCGGCAGATCGAGGTAGCGGCAAACCTGCCGGACTGCGGCCATGGCCTCCAGAATTTCCGGCGTTACGTGGGCCGGGTGTCCGTATAACAACCTGATCCAGAAGCGTCCGCCGATTTTTCCCAGCGCCCGCAGCAGGCGGGGCAGGTCCGTAACGCCGTGCCGGTCGCGGCCATAGGCGGTAACATCCTGGGAAATCAGGTTCAGTTCCCTTACAC
>JAIVGW010000460.1 GCA_020201415.1 Lentisphaerota bacterium | reverse complement strand
GGCGGGGCCTATTCCTCCTACCGGCAGGCGCCGGAGGGGATTGAACGTTTTTCGCCGAATATGTTGCTGTTTCTGGCGGCGCACCGGCCCGGGCTGGATCATCCGGAGCAATGGGAATACCAGTGGAACTTGATTGACGGATGGCTTCGGCGCACGGAACCGGGGCAGATGCTGCGCAATTCCAACAATTACTACGACCTGGTAATCCATCCCCGCAGTTTTGACCGCGAACTAAAGGCGCTCAAGGGGATTTCGCTGGGCGACTGGAATGAGGTGCGGCGCGGCAGTCCGGCGCGCGGTGAACCGGTGTCATGGCATACGCCGGGCAAGGATCATCTGAACCAGTATGTCAACGCGCGGCTGCTGTGGAATGCCGACCTGGACCTGGATGCACTGCTGGAAGAATATTACACCCTGTTTTTCGGGCCGGCGCGGGACGCAATGCAGGCGGCAGTGGAATACGCAGAAAATAATTATACCCGTCCAGGTCGGGCGCAATTCACCGCCTGGAAAGATCGTATCCGCTATGTCGAGTTGTTGAATGCAGCGCTTGCCCGCGCCGGTGACACGGTGTATGGCCGGCGTATTCAATTGATGATTGACGAGATTCAGCCGTTGGAACGCATGCGCGAAGCTGAAGCTCTTGAACAATTGCGCGGTGATGCGCCTGAATACAGCGGCGCCATTAATATGGCTAATAAAAAGTTTCAGGCCAGCCAGGACACTTTCGTGTTGGACGGCAAGGCCGACGAGCTATTCTGGACCGTTTACTCGGGCGGCCGTGGGTTGGCGGATGCGCTGACCGGTAAAAAGCCCGCGCACCGGACCGGCTTCATGGGGCGCTGGCATCAGGATAAGCTGTATTTCGTGATTGATTGCGCGGATGAAGCGGGCGCGCCCTTGAACATAACGGCGACCGAAGATGGTGATCCGGCCATCTTGGAAGGCGATCATGTGGAAATCCTCCTGGAAACGGATGTCAACTCCTATTATCGGATCGTGGTCAATCCCGCCGGTGCCCTCTTGGACATGGATATGGCGGACGAAGGCGCCGGAGCTCAGTGGTCCTCAATGGCTGAAGTCGCGGCTCATGTGCGGGAGGATGGTTGGTCGGTCGAGGTGTGCGTCCCCGTGCTGGGAGAAGATGAGGGCATGCTTGATCCCCTGCATAACGTGGTCGGGCGTCTGCCTACCAGCACCTGGCCCTGGCATTTCAATATTGGACGCGTAAGGGTACGGGACGATTCCCGGGAATTTTCAGCGTTTGTGCCCACCGGCAAGGAATCATTGCAGGACAGGAGTAAGTTTGCGCGCTTTGCCACGCGTTAATCGGAAAGAGTAAGCCCGAACATTTTCTCGCAAGTACGCAAAGGGTCGAAGCTACTTTTGCAGGAGGTATGCGTGATGCGCTGTCCGCTGTAGCCGCGGACGTTGACCGCAGTTCCGCATCAGTTGATTGAGGTATAAATTAAGTAGAAGCATCTTTGACATTCTGAGATGTTTCTTGCATTTAAGGGAGAGGTGCGCGATGAAAAAGATAATATCATGGGGATGGCCTTGGGCACGTTTGATGGT
>JAIVGW010000209.1 GCA_020201415.1 Lentisphaerota bacterium | reverse complement strand
CCATGTCATCTGCCGCCGCGCGCACCTGCCCGGCCAACTCCGGCGCCGGCTTTCCTGCCACCCAGATTTGCATCAATCCTCCCTGCAAGAACTACCCACTAATACAACTGGAGGGCGAACCTGCGGTGAGCCGGCCGCCGCCGCAATCGACCTGATATCCGGCACAGCGCTTATCCCGCCCCCGGAGGGATTATCCACCAGAGTTACTTTCAAAAGTCCGGACGGTTGCGATCCCGCCAAAAGCGGGACAGACTGCGCACCTGTCACGCCGGAGGCGTGAACCCTCCAGTCAACAAACACACGGGTTTATTGATATTTGGAGGGTTTTGCTTCGTCAAAACCGTTTCCGTACGGACTTTTGAAACCAGCTCACCAGGCAAACAATTACCTCAAACCTTACGCCGCATAAGTCGCGCAAAAAACAGCACCATGGGATTGGCGCGGGTCTGCAGATGATCCAGCAGCGTGATCAGCACAAACCCGGCCAGCGCCAACCCCAGCGCCATCCAGAGCGTGGCGTCCCAGGGCGGCAACACATTGGCCTCGCGGATCGGCACCAGCTCGCCGTGCCGGTTCACCATCGTCTCCAGCGTTTCCTTGAAAGGCCAGATTTTACGCAGCGACCCCAACATGAACCCCACCAGCAGCGTCACCGTCACCTGATGGTAATGCCGCAGCAGCCAGCTCAGTATCCGCACGAAAGCCAGCAACCCCACGACAATTCCCGCCACCAGCGGCACCAGCGCCGGGAGATTGAAATTCTTTACCTGCTCCAGCACGTAAGCATACTGCCCCAGGATCAGCAGGATGAACGACCCGGAAATCCCCGGCAGGATCATCGCCATGATCGCCACCGCCCCGCTGCCGAAAAGATACAGCGGCGTATGCGGCATCTGGTGCGGCACCAGACCGATGATCAACCAGGCCACGACCGCGCCGGCCAGCAAGGCCACCAGCATCGACAGGTTCCACCGCACATGCACGCTGACCGAGACGATCGAAGCCGCCACCAGGCCGAAAAAGAAGGCATACAGCAGGACGGGCTGATTGGTCAGCAGCCAGCTAATCACTCCCGCCAGGGTGAACAGCGCGCCCAGCAGGCCGATCCCCAGCGGCAGCAGGAAGCGCCAGGGTACATGCTCAAAAGCCGCGCGAATCCGGCCGCGCAACACCAGTTGCACCAGTTGCAGATTGAACGACCGGATGGCCTCCAGCAGTTCCTCATAAACGCCCATGATAAAGGCCATGGTGCCGCCGGCCGTCAACCGTCTGTTCCGATGCATGCGCCATAAGTCAATTGTTCCCGTGGGTTTAACCGCCATCAGCGCAGCACGATACCAAACTGTCCGCGAAAAACAAACTACAAAGATTGTTTTTTGCTTGCATCGCCCGGCGTGGTTTTTTAGATTGGTGCCGGACGCTTAGCTCAGTTGGTAGAGCAGCTGACTCTTAATCAGCGGGTCGCCGGTTCGAGCCCGGCAGCGTCTACTCCCTTTCTATTGGCCCAAACAAGCGTTGAGCCCTTTATTCATGCGGGTCTAATGGGCATAGCTTTTTCCTGTTTTGCGCTTGTTTGCATTTTTGTGCGCTTGTCGGATTGTGCCCAATTTGACTTTACATTAGGCACAGTTTGGGCACAGCCATTATCCATCTGATTTTTTTCAGCTGCTTTGATTTGTCTTGGGTGTGCCAAATGATGTGCTCAATTCAAAATATACCGTAAAATAAATCAGCCCGATTGACCGTTCAAAACGCCCGCCCGGGTCCTGAGCATAGTTCCCGCCTGAAAGGCGTGTTGATCATAGGGCATTGCGCCCGACCGGGTCATCGCGCACAATGCGACAGCCAAATGCGCGGTTTTGTTGCAGGCCTCCACAATTATGCAATGGCTTGTCACGCGCAGTAATTAATTAAACCGTCTTTACCCCAGACATCCGCCCCAAAGTCCAGGAACTCGCTGGCAAATTAACTGCTAAAAACTGGAAGGAAATTAAAACGGAATTAATGAAACTGGCTGATAATCCGGTTTAACCTGATTTTACAGGATCCCTTGACCGGCAAAAATCAATGCCCACACTAAATATACGGACATCCTTCCTACCACAATACCGAATAAATCAATCCCGATCATGGGCAATAGAAATATCATTACCAATAAAAGCATCATTCCATTCCGTTCCACAATATCAAGCAAACCGCCCATGCTGCGCGGTAATATTCCACGCAAGACTTTTAATCCATCCAACGGACCAATTGGGAGCAAATTAAACACAGCCAGAATAACATTTATCCACAAGAACGAACTCAACATAAAATCAATTGTGGGAATAGCACCATTGTTCTGCAATGTGAATTCCGCAATGTGAAGCCGGAACAGTATTGACACCAGCACAGCCATAATTATATTGGATGCCGGACCGGCCAAAGAGACAATTGCCATATTCCGGTCTGGATCGCCACGCATATTATTTGGATTGACCATAACCGGTTTAGCCCATCCAAATCCGGCGAATATCAATACAAGCGTGCCGACAGGATCGAGATGCACGAAGGGATTTAAGCTTATTCGGCCCATACGGCGCGGAGTTGGATCACCCAGGGCATCAGCACATAGAGCATGGGCTAATTCATGTATTGTAAAGGCGACAAGCAACGTCCCTATACGGGCGATTAAAGTTGCGGCATCCAGATCAAACATTTTTAACGGACCTTAGAATTTGAAATATGTATATTTGCGAAATATATTACCGTAATTTTCCCAAAAATCAATTTTAGTAGGAATGTTTGCGGTCAAGCCGCTGCAAGCTACTAGAAAACAGGATGATATATTTATTTCTAAGTAAACGAACTT
>JAIVGW010000245.1:6552-10593 GCA_020201415.1 Lentisphaerota bacterium | reverse complement strand
GCTCAGGAACCACCGCCACCGGACGGCGCGCAGGAGGCCGGCGGGAGCAAGAAGGATGACGGTGTGATTGACGCCGATTTTGAAATGGTTGACGACAAGAAATGAACGTAAACGTCCGGGCGTGCGTCCGGACTCCGCCGTAAACAACGTGGTTCTCTAACAAAACCATAACAGGAGGAAGCAGTAAGTATGAAGATTCAACCCCTCGGTGACCGTGTGCTGATCGAGCCGATGAAGGAAGGCGAAGTCAACAAGGGCGGTATTATCATTCCGGATTCCGCCAAGGAAAAACCCATGCAGGGTAAGGTCGTTTCAGTGGGCCCCGGCAAATTGGATGACAGCGGCAAGCTGATTCCGATGAACGTCAAGAAGGGCGACAATGTCTTGTTGCCGAAATACGGCGGCACGGAAGTCAAGCTGGATGACAAGGAATACCAGATCGTGCGCGAAGAGGATATACTCGGCGTCATCGTCTGAGTTGCAACACAATTAACAAATAATACGGAGGAGAGCAGTTATGGCAGACAAAGGCAAGCAGTTGAAGTATGACGTGGAAGCGCGTCAGGCAATTATGCGCGGTGTGGAGAAGTTGAGCCGCGCGGTCAAGACCACCCTGGGCCCCTGTGGACGCAATGTGGTGTTGGACAAGAAGTTCGGTTCCCCTACCATCACCAAGGATGGTGTGACGGTGGCCAAGGAAATCGAGCTGCCGGATCCGTTTGAAAACATGGGCGCCCAGATGGTGCGTGAAGTCGCAAGCAAGACCAGCGATATCGCCGGTGACGGTACCACCACCGCCACATTGCTCAGCGAGGCCATTTACCGCGAAGGTCTGAAGAACGTTACCGCCGGCGCCGATCCGATGTCGCTGAAGCGCGGCATCGACAAGGCCGTCAGCGCGGTCGTGGAAGCCATTGCCAAGCAGAGCAAGAAGGTCAAGGAACATGTGGAAATCTGCCAGGTGGCCACGATTTCCGCCAATGGCGACAAGCAGATCGGCGAAATCATTGCCGACGCCATGGACAAGGTCGGCAAGGACGGCACTGTGACCGTAGAGGAAGCCAAGACCATTGAAACCACCCTGGACGTGGTTGAGGGTATGCAGTTCGACAAGGGCTATCTCTCGCCTTACTTCGTGACCGACTCGGAGAACATGGAAGCGGTGTTGGAAGATGCCTACATCCTGATTCATGAGAAGAAGATCTCCAGCCTGCAGGACCTGCTGCCGCTGTTGCAGAACGTGTCCAAGGCCGGCCGGCCGCTGATGATCATCGCTGAGGAAGTCGAGGGCGAAGCCCTGGCGACCCTGGTTGTCAACCGCCTGCGCGGTACGCTGCAGTGCTGCGCCGTGAAGGCGCCGGGCTTCGGTGATCGCCGCAAAGCCATGATGGAAGACATTGCCATTCTGACCGGTGGCACCTGTCTGACCGAAGATCTGGGCGTCAAGCTTGAAAACGTCAAGCTGGAGGACCTGGGCCGCGCCAAGCGCATTACCGCGGACAAGGACAACACCACGATCATCGAAGGCGGTGGCAAGTCCTCGGCCATTCAGGGCCGCGTCAGCCAGATCCGCAAACAGATCGAGGAGACCACCTCGGATTACGATAGCGAGAAACTGCAGGAACGCCTGGCCAAACTGGCCGGTGGCGTGGCGGTGATCAACGTCGGCGCGGCGACCGAGACGGAGATGAAGGAAAAGAAAGCCCGCGTGGAAGACGCCCTGCACGCCACGCGTGCGGCGGTCGAAGAAGGCGTGGTAGCCGGCGGTGGCGTGGCGCTGTTGCGTGCGCAGTCCATCCTGGACAAGCTGGAAGTCTCCGGCGACGAAGCCATTGGCGTGCAGATCGTGTCGCGCGCGCTGGAAGCGCCCGTGCGGCAGTTGGTCGCCAATGCCGGACTGGATGCGTCGATCATCGTGGCCGAAGTGAAAAAGAACAAGGGCGCCTATGGCTACAACGTGACCACGGCGCAGTACACCGACCTGATCAAGGATGGTGTGATTGACCCGGCCAAGGTGACGCGTTCGGCTATCCAGAATGCCGCGAGCATCGCCGGTCTGTTGTTGACCACCGAATGCATGATCACGGAAATTCCTGAGAAGGATAAACCGGCGCCGATGCCCGGCGGTGGTGGCATGGGCGGTATGGACGGTATGTACTGATAACCATTCCGCGCGAAGCGCATTGTCGGCCGCGGCGGGCTGGTTCCGCCGCGGTCCGGCGTGCTTTGCGAAAAATTAAACTTGAAGTATGTAACAGGGCATAGTATTCTATGCCCTGTTTTTTTTGGAGGATCAAGCTATGCAAACAGATCTGTTAAATCTGGCAAAACAACGGGTTCCGGGCACGTCGGTGCTGATCAACATGCTTTCCATGCGTGTGCGTCAGCTGATTGCCGGACACCGCCCCCTGCTGAAGCCCGCTGCGGATGATGATCTCGAGGATATTGCCCTGCGGGAGATTTCCGAAGGCAAACTGGTGGCGGAAATTGATTTTGCCGGCACCTGAGCGCGTGGCGCCCCGTTTTTGACCGCACTGTGCCTCCCAGGCTCAGGCCATGGGGCCGGCAGATGGCTTGTAGTGCGGTAAAGATCAGGTGTTTTTGTGAAATAGCGGTTCAGGTGAACCGTTGCATTAGCCGTCATCGGCGGCACAAGAGGAATAATATGCCAAATTATCTCAGTGATCTCAGGCCCGAATTCAAACCCACCGTTCTTCCCTGCGGGGAAATTTCCTGTTATCGTTTTTCCGGCAATCTGGCCGGTGAACTGGGCGCCGGCCGGATTGACAAAGCGCAGGCTGTGGACCTCTACGAGGACATGCTGGCCATCCGTGAATTCGAGGAGATGATCGTAAAATTGCGTTCCGGCGCCTACGCCCCCCTGCCGGATTATAACTACCGCGGCCCTACCCACGTTTCGATTGGTCAGGAAGCTTCGTCCACCGGCGCCTGTATGGGCATTGGCGCCACTGATTACATCACCAGCACCCATCGTGGTCATGGGGACAGCATTGCCAAGGGCTGTTCCGCCATCCGCGCCATGTCGCCAGAGCAACTCCGAAAGCGTGTTCCCGGCTGCAAGGCCGATGCCCCCGCGGAATTGCTGGAAGCGGCGCTGGAAGATCACATTTTTCGCACGATAGCCGAATTGTTCGGCAAGGAAAGCGGTTATTGCAAGGGCCGGGGCGGCGGCATGCATATTGCTGATTTCACCCTGCAGCATCTGGGCGCCAACGCCATTGTCGGCGGCGGGGTGCCGATTGCCACCGGGGCGGCCACGGCCTGCCGCTGTCTGGATAATCAGCGCATTGTCTGCTGTTTTGCCGGCGACGGAGCCTACGCCAACGGCGTGGTGCTTGAATCGCTGAACTGGGCGGCCATGGGTCAGTTCACTAATGAGATGGCGCGCCGGCCGCGCGGTCTGCCGATCATTTTTCTGATTCTGAACAACCATTACGGTATGACCGGTCGCGCCGAACAGGAAGTGGCCGGTGTAACGCGCCTGGCGCGCCGGGCCGCGGGATTTGCCGACAACAACATGCATGCCGAAGTGGTTAACGGCATGGATGTGCTGGCTGTGCGCGATGCGGTAAGTGCTGCCGCGGAGAAATGCCGTCAGGGGGAGGGACCCTGCCTGCTGGAACTGGACACCTATCGTTACTACGGTCATTCACTGACGGATCCACGCACGGAATACCGTACGCGCGATGAGGAAGCCGCCTGGAAGGCCGTGGATCCGCTGGCGCTTTATCGCCGGCAGTTGCTGGAGGCCGGGGTGCTGGATCAGGGTGGACTGGAAGCGCTGGAGCAAAAGGTTGTGGAGCGCAATGGCCGTGCGGCAGTACAGGCCGCCGCCTCCGAAGATCCCGCGCCGGAGGACGTGATCAAGTACATGTACACCGACACCGTCGCCGACAAGGTTCCCGAGGAATTTCAAAAAGTTGAAATCGTGCGTGAATTGCCGGAAATCAAACGTTCACCCGAAGGCGAGCTTTCCTACAAGGATGCTCTCAAGGAAGCCATGGTGCAGGAAATGCAGCG
>JAIVGW010000245.1:0-6458 GCA_020201415.1 Lentisphaerota bacterium | reverse complement strand
GTCGGACTGCGCCCGGTGGTGGAACTGATGTACATGGATTTCGCACTGATGGCCTCGGACCAGATCAGCAACCAGGCGGCCAAGTGGCATTACATGTCCGGCGCCAATGTCGAACTACCGCTGGTAATTCGCGTTTCAGTCGGCGGCGGCAAGGGGTACGGTGGCCAGCATTCGCAGACTCTGGAATCGGTGTTTGCCCATATTCCGGGGATTTACGTGGTTTATCCCGCGACGCCCCGCGACGCCAAGGGCATGCTGATCAGCGCCATCCGCGATAATAACCCCGTGATGTTTGTCGAATCGCAGTTGCTTTATGCATTAAAGGGCCCGGTGCCGGAAGGCGATTACCAGGTGCCGCTGGGTCAGGCGGAGGTTAAGCGGGCGGGCGACCGGCTGACCATCGTTGCCTGGGGTCCGGCCCTGCATGATGCCCTGAAGGCGGCGGATCAGTTGGCGCAGGAGGGTGTGGAATCCGAGGTGATCGATCTGCGCAGTCTGGTGCCGCTGGACATGGAAACCGTTCTGGCTTCTGTGCGCAAGACCGGGCGCTGCGTGGTGGCCAGCCAGTGTGTGCATATCGGCAGTTTCACCGCGGAAATCGCTTCCAGCATCATGGAACAGGCCTTTGATTTTCTGGATGCGCCAGTGATGCGGGTGGATGCGCGCAACGGCATTGCCCCGCAATCGCACATACTGGAAGCCGCCTTCCTGCCGAATGCCGGGGACATTGTCGCGGCCGCCCGCGCCATCCTGTAGCCGCTTGCGCCGTATGCCAGTCAGATGATGCAGCGACGGCGTTAAACATGGAGAATAACATGGCTCAGACCATTATCATGCCCAAATTAGGACAGACGGTGGAGGAATCCACCATTGTCAAGTGGCACAAGCAGGTAGGGGATAGCGTCGCCAAAGGCGATATCCTCTTTGAAATCGAAACCGACAAGGCCGTGCTGGAAGTGGAGAGCTTTTTCGAAGGCACGCTGCTGGCGATCATTGTCAAGGAAGGTCAGACCGTACCGGTGACCACCCCCGTGGGATTTGTCGGCACCCCCGGCGAGTCGTTGCCGGAACTGCCGCCGCCGCCGGCCCGGAAAACCCCTGCTGCCGCCCCCATCCCCGCTGCCGTTCCCGCGCCCTCCCGCCCGGCGGCCTCCGCGCCGGCTGCCCCGCCGCCGGCCCAGGTTCCGGCCGCGCCGGCCGTGCCGGCCAGACGCGGTGTTTCGCCGCGCGCGCGCCGTTTACTGAAGACGCTGCCGCTGGAGGCCTCCGAACTGGCCGGCACGGGACCGGGGGGGCGGGTAGTTGAGCGCGATGTGCTGGATTACATGGAAACCAGCGGATACAATGCCCTGCGCTTGACGCCGGCCGCTCGCGTCCTGGCGTTGCGTGAGTCGATTAATGTGCTGGAATTGGACTGCGGCCAACGTATCGGTGTTGAGGAAATCAAGGCCGCGGTCGCGGAAAAACCCCAACCGCTGAGTCCTATGCGACAGGTTATCGCGCGCCGCATGCTTCAGAGCACTTCGGGTATTCCGCATTTTTTCGTTACCGTGAGCGTGGACGTCACCGAAGTGCTGGCCTGGCGCAAGGACCTGAAAAAATCCGGCGGCAATTGTTCCCTGAATGCCTGCGTGCTCAAGGCGGCGGCGCTGGCCCTGCGGGAATTTCCTTTGGTGAACAGCAGCACCGATGGCCGGAGTGTGCGGCGGCGCAGCCGCGTCAATATCGGCATGGCGGTGGCCGTACCGGACGGTCTGGTGGTGCCCGTTATCCGGGAGGCCGATCGTCTGGGTCTGGACGAACTGAACCGGCAGGCCGCGCAGTTGGCCGTGCGCGCCCGTGACGGCAAGCTGGCGCCGGAAGAAATGCGCGGCGGCACGTTTACCGTGTCCAATATGGGGATGCTGGATGTCGAGAATTTCACGGCTATCATCAATCCCGGCGAAAGCGCCATTCTGGCGGTGGCCACAGTGCAGCAGCAGCCGGTGGCGCGCCAGGGCAAAGTGGTGGTGCGTTCGATCATGAAAATCACGCTCTCTTCGGATCACCGGCTGGTGGATGGCGCCCTGGCCGCGCGTTTTGTCAATAAAGTCCGCAGTCTGCTGGAGGATGTTGCCTTATGGAAAAATATGATTTGATCGTAATTGGCGGCGGTCCCGGGGGATATCCGGCCGCCATCCGGGCCGCGCAAATGGGCGCCAGGGTGGCCTTGGTTGAGCGTGAACTTCTGGGGGGGACCTGCCTGAATTGGGGTTGCATACCAACCAAGACCATGCTGGCTTCCGCCGGCTTGCTGAGTGAAATTCAGGACGCAGCGGAGATGGGGCTGCTTGTCAAGGATGCAACGGTGGACTATGCGGCGCTGTTGCAGCGCAAGCAGCAGGTGGTCGCCAAATTACGCGGCGGCATCGGGCAGCTGTTGCAGGCTTACAAGGTCAAGGTTTATCAGGGACATGCCCGGCTGCTGGATCGGCGCCATGTGGAAGTTCAGGGCGCAGACGCGGCGGCGGAAAAGCTGGAAACTGATTATGTGGTCATTGCCGCCGGCGCGCAGTCGGCGCGGCCCGGCAGTCTGCCTGATCATGCCAGGGTGTACGACAGCCGCGCGTTTCTCGACCTGCCGGCTTTGCCGCGCTCGCTGATCGTGATGGGCGGGGGGATCATTGGTTGCGAGTTGGCCTGTCTGGCAGCCCAGTTGGGGGCGCAGGTCACGGTGGTAGAGCTGCTTGATGACATCCTGCAGCTGCTGGATCGGGATGTCCGTATGGAAGTGCGCCGGCACATGGAGCGCCGTCTGAAGATTAAAATCATCACCGGCGGCGCTCTGGAGCAGGTTGTTGCTGATGAGGGCGGCGTGAGCGCCGTGGCCGGCGGTGAAAAGTTGCAGGCGGAAGGATTGCTGGTGGCGGTGGGCCGCAAGCCCTGTAGTTCCGACCTGGGGTTGGAACGTGTCGGGCTGACGCCTGATGAGCGCGGTTTTATCGAGGTGGATGAAAACTGCCGGACGCGGGCAGCCAATATTTTTGCGGTGGGTGATATCAACGGCGGCCCGCAGTTGGCGCACGCTGCCACCAACCAGGGGACGCGGGCGGTGGCGACGATCATGTCGCCGGGCCCGATTCAGCCGCGGGCGGCAATTCCATCCTGTATTTTCACGGCGCCGGAGGTCGGAACGGTCGGTCTGACCGAGCAGGAAGCCGCCGGCCTCGGCTTGAATGTAAACGTCGGAAAATTCGTTTTTACCGCGCTGGGCAAGGCGCTGGCCGCCAATGTCACCGCCGGATTTGTAAAGTGGGTTACTGATGCCGGAACCGGCCAGATCCTGGGCGCGCAGGCTGTGGGCGCGCATGCGACGGAACTGATTGCTGAGGCCACCCTGGCAGTACAGCAGGAGTTGACCATCAGTGAAGTGGCGGGCACTGTGCATGCCCACCCGACATTGTCGGAGGCCTGGATGGAAGCGGCGCATGTCGTGGCGGGGCATTGTGTACATGCTCCACCGGCGCGCCCGCGCAAGCGTAAATGAAGGAGCGGATCATGCAAGCTTTAGGAGAAATTCCCGCAACCATGCAGGCCGTGCGGCTGCATGGCGCCGGATTCGACAGGATCAGTGTGGATACCGTGCCCGTGCCCCGTCCGGGGCCGCGCCAACTGCTGGCGCGGGTGGATGCCGCGGGAGTCTGTTCGTCCATCCTCAAACTGGTGGCGCAGGGCAGCGAGCATACCTTTATCAATGGCTGGGACATGGAGCGCTACCCCGTCATTCTCGGCGACGAGGGTTGTGTCACCGTAGTGGCCGTCGGCGACGAGGTGTCCGGTCAATATCAGCTCGGACGGCGTTATGCCACCCAGCCGGCCGTGGATCATCCTCCGGTTAACCATCGTGAGCGTTATCGCAATCAGGCGGCGGACATGCACAAGGTGGCGGTGGGTTACTCCCTGCCGGGCCATCTGGCGGAATATATGCTGGTGACCGAGGAGACTTTGGCGGCGCAATGCCTGGTGCCCTTGCCTACGGATGAAATTCCTTTTTTTGCCGGGGCGCTTTGCGAGCCCTTGTCCTGCGTGATTTCGGCTCAGGATCGGCATGTGCACATCCATCAGGATACGCCGCTGGCGCCGCGCCGTCCCGGCCTGGGTCTGTTGCGGGGCGGGGTGAGCGTGGTTATTGGCGCGGGGCCGATGGGGCGTCTGCATGCCGAGGCGGCCCTGCGTTTCAACCCGGCGCATCTGGTCGTGACTGATGTTCTGGAGGAGCGCCTGGTCTGGTTGCGTGAACGCTTGGGAGAGAAGGCTCGCGCCGCCGGAGTGCAATTACATGCCGTGCCGGCGGCTGAAGTCTGGGGTCTGGTCCGTAAGCTGAGCGCTGGCCGCGGGGCTGATGACATCATTGCCGCCGTCGGCGTGCGCCAGGTGCAGATGGAGTGCCAGCAGCATCTGGCCAAGGGCGGTGTGTTGAACCTGTTCGGCGGTTTGAAACGCGGGGAGCATATTATTGACCTGGACACCTTGCGCGTGCATTACGATGAAATCCGGTTGTGCGGTTCCAGTGGCGGCAGTCCGGCGGATGTGGCCGAAGCCCTGCGCATGGTGGCAGCCGGTGAGATTGATCCGGGGCGCCATCTGGATATGGTGGGCAGCCTGGACCGGTTTCCCGAAGCGCTGGCGTTGGTGCGTGATGCCGTGGTCGAGGGTAAAATCGTGCTTTATCCCCAGGCGCAATCCATGCCCTTGCTCAAGACCGAAAACTGGGACCGGGCGGCCGAAGCGGCATTTTTGGCCGAGCATACGCTCTGAAAGCCGTACGGATGCTGGTTTTCCGGCGGACGGTTTACCAAAGGGAGCAAAAGCATGAAGGTGCTGGTTACGGGAGCCGCTGGTTTTATCGGTTACCATCTGTGCCGCCGCCTGCTGGCACGGGGCGACATAGTGGCCGGTCTGGATAATCTTAACGATTATTACGATGTGGCGCTCAAGCAGGCGCGGCTGGATTTGTTGAGGCAGCACCCCGGGTTCTCTTTCCGGCTCCTGAATGTAGCCGATCGCGCCGGTCTGCGTGATTATTTTGCGGAAATTACCCCCACAACCGTGGCGCACCTGGCGGCCCAGGCGGGTGTGCGGTATTCCCTGGAAAACCCGGCAGCTTACGTGGATGCCAACCTGTTGGGGTTTGCCAATATGCTGGAGGGTTGCCGTGCCGCCAAAGTGCGTCACTTGGTGTATGCCTCTTCCAGTTCAGTCTATGGCGCCAATACCGTGGCGCCATTTTCAGTGCATCAGAATGTGGACCACCCCTTGAGTCTTTACGCAGCCACCAAGAAGGCCAATGAACTGATGGCGCATGCCTACAGCCACCTTTACTCACTGCCAACTACCGGCCTGCGTTTTTTTACCGTGTACGGGCCTTGGGGGCGTCCCGACATGGCAATGTTCTCCTTTACCAGGGCGATTTTACGCGACGAACCGATCACCGTGTTCAACCATGGCGAGGTCTCACGCGATTTTACTTACATAGATGATATCGTGGAGGGATTGCTGCGCGTGCTGGATAGGCCGGCGGAACCCGATCCCAACTGGTCAGGGGCCAGCCCGGACCCCGGCAGCAGCGCGGCCCCTTACCGACTTTATAATATCGGCAATAATCAGCCGGTTAAAGTCGCGCGCCTGATTGCCATCCTGGAGGAATGCCTGGGCCGCAAGGCGCGCCAGGTTTATCAGCCCCTGCCTTCCTGCGATGTGCCCGACACCTGTGCGGATGTTGCCGATTTAAACAGCGCCGTCGGCTTTGTTCCTGCGACCCCGATCGAGGATGGGGTCCGGCAGTTTGTGGCCTGGTATCGTGAATACTATGGTTGAGAAAATATCTGACGGGAGGTTGTTATGTTGCCTGAGCTGCAAGGCCGGAAGCGAATACCGCTTGTAGTAATTTTTGGGGCGCTGATTATCGGAACAGGCTCGGGCTGCCGTTCCATCAAGGCGCCGGAGAGCTATGCCGATATGTGGCAGCCTGCCGGGGATGAGACGCCCGTGGATGATTACGCCTCCCGCAGCCGGCAGGGGCAACGTCTGATCGCGGATTTTGCCGAGCCTTTGAGTCTGGCCCAGCTTCTCGAAATCGCGTTGATGCATCATCCCGCTCTGCGCCAGGCCTGGCAGCAGGCGCGTTCCAGTGAAGCCGTTGTGCATCAGGCGGAAAGCGATTATTATCCGCAGTTGAACTTAAGCGGACGTCTGGCCTGGCAGCGAAGCGACGATAATAATCTGCAAAGCGAGTTGGATACCACCAGTTACGGTCCGCGGGCAGAATTGACCTGGTTGCTGCTGGATTTCGGCGGGCGCAGCGCCCGGCGTGAGCAGGCGCTTCAGCAATTGGCGGCCGCCAATTATGATTTCAACCGGACTTTCCAGAATCTGGTGTTGAGTGTGCAGCAGGCCTATTATAACCTGCTGGGCGCGCA
>JAIVGW010000208.1 GCA_020201415.1 Lentisphaerota bacterium | reverse complement strand
ACCAGGCGCTGAACGGCAAAAACATCAAACAGGTGGTTATTTCCCACATCCGCTGGAAACATCACGGGCAGGAAGACCAGTTGGTCGCCAGTCTCGCGGAACAGCTTGCCGGAACAAATTTTTCCCTGGCCGAAGACGGCATGACCCTGACACTTTAACGTGGAAAACCGAAGTGGTGGAGGATAAGGGAGTCGAACCCTCGACCTCTTGAATGCCATTCAAGCGCTCTAGCCAACTGAGCTAATCCCCCCCAATCAATGCGCGCCAATTTATCAGCAGCACCGTTCGACGTCAAGCAACTTTTCAAAACTGTAATTTTTTCGACATCCGCAAGCGATGCAGTCCGGCTAACGCAAATCTAACGATTATTCCGTTGACATCAACCTTGAATCTACGGATCATTATTAAAAATGACGTTGTTTTCACGGTTTTAACGGCTATACTGAAATAATTGAATGCAAACAACCAATGTCAACTTTACGCACGATCAGGGCCAACCCCATTACTTCAACCGCGAAACCAGTTGGTTGGCGTTCAATCAACGCGTGTTGCACGAAGCTTGTGACGACCGCACCCCGCTGTTGGAGAGAGTTAAATTCCTGAGTATATTTTCGTCCAATCTGGATGAATTCTTCATGAAACGGGTGGGCGGATTAAAACGCCAGGTAGCCGCCGGCATCGTGCGGCGTTCACCGGACGGTCTCACGCCGGAGGGACAACTGCGCGCCATACGGGACGCCGTCATCCCCATGCTGAAAAAGCAGGCCGCCTGTTTCAGCGAAGACATTCTGCCGGCCCTGAGCCACCATGAAATCCACCTTACTGCATGGCACAACCTGTCCCAGGACGAACAGGTTGCCGCTCACCGTTATTTTCAAACAAGGGTCTTTCCCGTTTTGACGCCACTGGCGGTCGATCCCGGCCATCCCTTCCCTTTCATCTCCAACCTCAGCACTTCACTGGGGGTTACGCTGCTGCACCCGGACACCAAGGAGGAATGCTTTGCCAGGGTGAAAATACCGGAAGTGCTGCCGCAATGGATCAGACTGGAACAGGAAGCCGCTGATGGAAGAACTGAACGTCGAAGAGCAGGACTTTTACGAGTTACCGGCGGAACTGGATTACACGGGGCTGCAGACGGTGGCCGGTGTCAATCTGCCGGAACTGCGCTATCCACCCTGGACTCCCATGCACATTCAGTTGCTGCATGAAGAGCAGGTGGATATTTTCGGCGCCATCCGTAACGGCGACATCCTGGCGCATCACCCTTATGAGGATTTCAGCAGCAGTGTGGAACAGTTCATACAAGCCGCGGCCAGCGACCCGCGTGTGTTGGCCATCAAGACCGTGGTCTACCGGACCGGTTACGAGAGCCCATTTATTCACACCCTGATCCGCGCGGCTGAGGACGGCAAGCAGGTGGCCTGCCTGGTGGAACTGAAGGCGCGCTTTGATGAGGAACGTAATATCCACTGGGCACAAACCATGGAAAAGGCGGGGATTCATGTCGTTTACGGACTGGTGGGGCTTAAAACCCATTCCAAGACCACCCTGGTCATTAGAAACGAGACGGAGGGCATCCGCTGTTACGCGCATATTGGCACCGGAAACTATCACAGTCTGACCGCACGGCTCTATACCGACCTGAGCCTGCTGACCTGCCGCACAGAGATCACCGACGACCTGCTGGCGCTCTTTAACCGGCTCACCGGACGCGCCCTCAATTCGGATTTCCACCACCTGCTGGTGGCCCCGGACAACATGCGCGACAGATTTCTGCAACTGATCGAGAATGAGACGGCACAGGCCCAGGCCGGCCAGCCGGCGCGCATCATCGCCAAGATGAACAGCCTGGAGGATGAAATGATCTGCGAGGCCTTGTACCGCGCATCAGCTGCCGGAGTGCGGATCGATCTGATTGTCCGCGGCTTCTGCTGCCTGCGTCCGGGCGTGCCGGAATTGAGCGAAAATATCCGCGTCATTTCAGTGATTGGCCGGTTCCTGGAACATTCGCGTATCTTTTATTTCGGCAATGGCACGGACGACCCGCTGAGAGGAATTTTCCTGATAGGCTCGGCCGATTGGATGTACCGCAATCTTTCCGCGCGCGTGGAAGTCGTTGTGCCGCTGGCGAGACCCATGCTGCTGGAAAAATGCTGGGAAATCCTGCAGGCGCTGTTGCAGGATAACCGCCAGGCTTGGGAATTGACCCCGGACGGAACGTACCATCAGATTAGGCCGCAACCGGACGCAGCCGAGCGCGGCGCCCAGCAAACGCTTATGCAGTTGACGCGCCAACGCCTGGGAACCGTTTGATCCAGCACTATTTTCATGAAAAAAACCACACCATATTATTCAGCTTTTATCAGAAGTGTGCTGGAAACACGCCTGGCCGTTTTTCGCAACTTGCTGCCATCTTGCGATACCTTGCCAGCTCCGGAACAGGTTCATCGATTGAGGGTGGCCGGCCGGCGGCTGCGTTGCGGCCTGGCGGCTGGCGCGGAGGCCCTGCCAGGAAAGACCGCGCGCGACTTGGACAAGGCGTTGCGCCGCCTGGCACGCAAATCCGGCCGCTTGCGCGATATCGACGTCAAGATTCTGCTTTTACTTGAAATGCTCAAACAAAATTCAGTCAAAGACCATTTACCGGGACTGCGGCGC
>JAIVGW010000018.1 GCA_020201415.1 Lentisphaerota bacterium | reverse complement strand
GATGAATCGTGGTGATTGGCGATGCGCCGCGCGCCAGTTCGTAAACCGCCGCGCCGGTATCCAAAGTCAAGCGGCCATCCGCTTCGGTCACGGTCAATGCCGACGCTCCTGGGTCTGAGGTAGGCCTGGAAAATTCCACATTCAAACCATCCGTTGCGCGGGCCAAGCAATCGAACCGCAACCATTGGATGGCGCCCTCCGGCCCCCATCGTCCGAGCACTTCGGTCTGCGCCGGTATTTCCCGGCCTTGATCAGTTACCAGGCGCAACCCGTCTTGCGACCACAAAGCGCCGGCGGGAAACGGCACGCTGAAGGTCAAACCCACCGCCGGATCATCCGGTATGCCTTCCGGCAAATCAATGGATATCCCAACGCGCCGCCCGGCTTCAAGTGGTCGTTCCGGCGCCCGGGCCGCAAGCAACACCTGCGCCTGCCCATAGGCCTGGTCCGCCACGGACAGGGATACGGACAGGCGCGCCGACGCCAGATCCAACCGGCGCAGATCCACCCGCAGCATGCCCACGCGTGAATCCGGCACGATGGCGCACGCGGCCAGCGGCTCGGCTCCGTCACTTCCGTACAGGCTGACGTCCAGTCGGACATCCCGCGCCAGGTCAATCTCCTCATCCAGTTCCACGAACAGCTCCACCCAACGATCGCCAGGGCGCGCGAATGCGCGCGGCACGGTCACTGCCAGCCCCTGCCCCGTGACCAGCGCGCGGGGGTAATAGTCACCCACGGGATGAATATCGCGCACCGTATCCGATTCCGGCAAGCGCGCCCGCCGTTCACCCAACTTGATAAAATCATACCAGGCCGCATATTGCGGCTGAGCCGCATCATCCACCGGCAGCGCCCGCCAATCGAGAACGGGAGCCGGCGGCGGTGGCGCAACATCCCGGCCCTGGATACAGGCGCTTAAAAGCAAAACAAATAAAATCGGTGAACATTTTAACAGCATGACATGAATTCCTTGAATCGATTGCACTATGCTCCAACCTGTATTTTTCATAAAATCATAATACTTCCGGAAAAGCAAGATCAGGTTGGACAAACTACGCAAATCAGCGGAAAACAGACGGCATTGACAATGCCGCGTCGATATTGCAGCATGTTGATCAAATGGCGAAAATAATAAAGCATAACCTGGCAACAGCCGCACCGCAAAAACCAGCCCGCCGCCTGGCCTTGCTGGATGTCGGCACCAATGCCATCCGCCTGGCCGTCTATGAAATCCAAACCGAAGACCAGCCACGCTTATACTTCCAGGCGCGCGCGGTGACACGCCTGGGCGCCGGAGCAGGTCCGGAATTACGGCAGGATTCCATAAACAGAACTTTGCAGGCTGCACGGAGCATGCTCGATGAAGTACGCTCTCATGGCGCTGTTGATATCCGCGCGGTGGCCACCGCGGCAGTGCGCGAATCACCCCAGCGCCGTATTTTTCAAAAGTTGTTCCAAAAACACACAAAATGCCCCCTGCAGGTCATCAGCGGACACGCGGAGGCCCGCCTGGTGTACATGGGGCTGGCGCCTACCCTGCCGGCAGATAGCCCTGTGCTGATTATGGATATCGGCGGCGGCAGCACCGAACTGATCGTCGGCACGCGGCAGCGCTGCCTGGCTTGCTGTTCCCTGCCCATCGGCGCAGTGCGCCTGACGGAGGAATTTCCCGCTCTGCGGGCGCACGGGCCGGTTCCACAGGCCGTGCTGCGCACGCTGCTGTGGACAATTCACGACCGGGCGACCGCGACGCTTAACCGTTTTCGCCGGTATCATCCCGTGCTGGGTGTGGGCACCTCCGGCACCACCCGCAGCCTGGCGGCCCTGACCTTCTCCGGTAGCCGATATGCACCGGCCGCTCCGCACATTGCTGTCCTGCCGCGTACGGCTCCCCCCCTTCTTTTCTGGCGCTTGGCACGGTTGGAGATGCCGCTGCGCGCGGCCCTGCCGGGCATGGAGGCCGACCGGGCCGACATCATCATTGCCGGCGCAGCCATTACGACGATTATCATGCAAAGCCTGCGCCTGCGCTGTCTGCGAATTACCGCCGGCGGATTACGCGAAGGGCTGCTCCACCAATTTCTGGCAGACTGTAGCTTAAGGCAACAAAGCGGGCATCATATGATATCAATGGCATCCCATGGAAAACTGGAATGATGGAACGATGGAATAATGGGGAAAGGGTTGTGGCACAAAATCCGGCAAGCAAAAAACCGGAACCATGTTTAATTAAAACAACATTGCTGTGTTTCGCAACTCTTTGATTACCTGCATTCCATTATTTCAACATTCCCGTCCCTGTGAAACGGTAGTAAAAGCTAAAAGGAAATAACAATGCTAAACCACATTAAGCCTGAAGATGTAAAAGGCAATGCAAAGCTTGCGGATCAGTGGGTATTATTTGCAACACTGGAAAAAGATGATGAGCTTATTGCAAAGAAATATTTACAAATAATTCCTGATGAAATAACAGTGGCCAATAAAACATTGAAAGCCCGTATTGTTTCCCCGACGGACAACCAGTTCTATTTTAAAAGACATATAGGCATACCTTATGATGATGATTATTTATTTAAAGTCGGCTACTTTTTCATACCTGTATTTTCTGGAACCGGAGGGCTTGCAACCCTTGGCTTGAGCGGGGACGCCCTGATTCAGGCCTGGCTGAACGGGGATCCGCTATTTAACGGCAAAGAAATCAGTTTTACCTATCCGCCACGGTGTTGCGATTACATATTTGATGTTAACCTGAATCAAGGTAAAAACATACTTGTAATAAGGCTGGCGGCAGGCAGAACAGATTCCACGCTTGCTGTTGGCGGGCCGGAGGAACTCCGCAAGCCTTATATAACTTCCATTCTCGCCGAGCCATTAATGACTGATTCGCGATGGACAGATGCCTCTCTAAACACAAATCCTGGCGGCAAAAATGCTGTTGATATTGGCAGCCGGCTTGAGCTTTTTGCTGATGATTATATGATTGATGACATGCAGGGAGGGGTTGAAAGAAGGCTGCACCATCCGGTTATTCAAGAGACTGTTTTCCAACCTGATAAACCCTGGGAAGGCCCAATTTCAGGTTATTATTCTCTTGTGGAATGTGACGGTAAAATCAGGCTATATTACAGTGGGCGACCTTACTATGCCAAAAAGACCTATGAAGGCAAGGGGGTAAATACAGATTACGTTGCCGAGCAGACTACCTGCATGATTGAAAGCGAAGACGGCACGCATTTTGTCCGTCCTGATATCGGGCTGATTGAATTTGACGGCTCGACAAACAACAATATTGTCTATAAGGGCACCCCGTCGCATAACTTCACACCCTTCCTAGATAAAAACCCCGCCGCAAAACCTGAAGAAAGGTTTAAGGCAATAGCTTACCATGAAAAAGGAGCTGCGCTCGCGGCATACTCATCCCCCGATGGGATCAAGTGGAATAAGATGTCCGGGGAACCCGTAATAACCCAGGATAACTGCGGAAATAAACCGGGCATTAAGGTTGCCCTGGGCCTTGACTCACAGAATGTTGCCTTCTGGGATGAAAATATTGGAAGGTACGTGTGCTATTACCGCAGCAACAAAGGCGGATGCCGCAGGATATTCCGTTGTGAATCTGACAATTACTTGAACTGGGACAGTTTTGGCGAACTTGAATATACCGATGATGTGCTTTACCAGCATTATACCAACGGCATAAGGCCTTATTTGAGAGCTCCGCATATTTACATAGGCACTCCCGCGCGCTATGTGGCTGAACGGAAAAAAGTTCCTGATCATGAGCCTTCAAGTATTAGCGATGTTATTCTTATTGCCAGCCACGATGGCAGAATATTTGATAAATGGGAAGAAGGCTTTATCCGTCCGACCACAGATCCTAAAACATGGACAGACCGCAACAATTACCCTGTTTGGGGGATGCTCCAGACCAGCCCCGAAGAAATCAGTATTTACTGGACAGAACACTCCCGCTATCCATCGAACCGCCTGGTACGGGGCACTGTCAGGACTGACGGTTTTGTTTCTGTACATGCTCCGGGCAACAAGGTAGGAGAAATGCTCACCCGCCCATTCATATTTGAGGGGAGCAAACTTGTTGTTAATTATTCGACTTCCGCGATAGGATCTGTACGTTTTGAGCTTTCCGATGAAAGCGGCAAGGCAATCGACGGTTACGCCCTTGCGGACAGCGAGGTTCTTTATGGCAATGAAATAGAGCATGATGTGTTGTGGCAGGGAAACACGAATTTATCGGCGCTGGCAGGGAAAACCTTGAGGCTGCGTGTACGCATGCAGGATGCTGATTTTTATTCATTTAAATTCAGTAAATGGCTCCTCTGAAAAATTTGTGGGGCGCTAATGATCAGGTAATCCCGTAAATTGTTGATTTTCTATGCATTATGATCTTAAAACAGTGTGGTGTTTCCTGTACCCATATTGTTACGTCCTACTGAAAGCGAATAACTCACCACTGAGGCACGGAAACACGGAGATTCCGCCGCAGGCGGATCTGCCTGTGGCAGAAAAAAGATGAGATTTTGTCAAATCTGATATTAACGGGGCGCTAATATCAAATTTGACAAAACCATTTATATTATTGAGGAAGACGAGAGATTTCATAGCCCCAATGATTTGTTCAGTCAGTTTATCTTCAATCATGATAACTGGCTCCCTTTCTTTTTCCAATGATAAGTCGTTGATTGAATTCGCCCCGAAGCGCTTTTGCGCTCGGGGTGAATTTAAGCAAACCTCTTCTCCGCCTGCCCGCCATAGCCTTGGCGAAGGCGGGTGTTTCCGTGCCTCAGTGGTAAATTCTTCACAATATTACCCACAGATTCTGCGGAAGACCCTTATTTTACAATAAGTTTTCCAAATGCCATGAAGTTGCGGGACCCGCCGCTTTTCTTGCCTACTGGAGAGAAAGTAGAGGATTCGTTGCCGTCTTCACGTATCCTCTGGCGACATATATTAAAGAACCATGGTTTTTCTTCAGAGGGAGTGCTACCGATTATCTCGTGAAGAGGGTCCTGGGTGCTTGGAGTAAAAGGAATTCGTGCTTCTATTGTCCAGTAGCCTTCTTCCTTGTTTATATATGTCTTAACATCAGCTTCAGAATCCCAATTAAACCAGTCATTTTTGTTTGTGCTGCGGTCAAGATCACAAATGGAGCCCTCGGGATTAATTGCTATCTGGTAATATGAATTCATTGGGGTCTCAAGCAATATTTCCACCGCATCGCCATACCATAATACAGAGTCATCAAGCGGTTTTGATTGGGAAATATTAACCGGGTTACCTTTTTCATCCATAAGTTTAATGCCAACGTAAAGATCATTGTCTTTTAGCCCCATTTTGAATTTCGCAGGATATTTTATATCCTCTCCATCAGCAAGCCCCTTAAGTTCTCCAGGGAATTCTTTCCAGAAATCTTCGTCAAGTTTTCCATCCAGCTTTATTTCACTATCAACCTTAATGATTTTGAAAACCGGAGGATTATCGCGGCCATCCTTGACTATGTCATAAAATTTTCGATTGCTCTCAAGACCTTCTCCAAACAATGCAACTCTTTTACCATAAACAGAATCAGGATTTACTTTACTTACTGTTTTATCAAAAAGATCAAGTGCTTTCTTAATAACAGGAGCACTGCTGATACTTTTCATATTTCCTTGTTCTGCTTCATAATAATTTATAAATGCTTTCATTTCATCAGCAACAGGACCATAAAATGTTTTGTAATATTCATTAAGAAGGTTGTCGGGGTCCAAATCTGGATTCCACCACATTCTTGCACAGACATAATAATTAAGATGCATAAATCCCGGCTGTTCGAGACTGCCAGAGTTAATCCACATATCTTCGCCTATTATGTAGTCTTTAATCCCTTTAATATCTTCAGCAAAAACATTTGGCGTATTGGCTCCTCCAACGTTATTAAATGCTATAACTTTATTATCAGTAAGCCGAGCCCATTCTTTTACTACTGCTCTACGCTCTTCAGCTTCTGCTTCGGTAAGTTTCGTTCTACGCCTTGCATTGACAATATGCACCATAATATTTGGGTTTAATTTTTCTATGTTATTCGGAGGAAGAAAATATGTGCTGTATGCCCCACCGACAATCATTTTGCCTGGATGAGTCTTGGCGATTTCCTTACCAATCTTGTTTACATAGTCCCAAACATAATTTGAAAGAATACCTTGTCTTCCTCTATCAGGACTGTCCTTCCCTTTGCACTTGTCACATTGACATATTGCAGTAAATCCATCATCTGGCCAGACAGATAGATAAGGCATGTCATACATGTCAAACATCATACGAATATATTTTACATGCTCCTCAAACAAACCTTCGCTTGAAAGACATGACTCCGGTGTTTTCCCTTCAGTTGACCGTACTCCGTTATAAAGTGCGTAATATTCCGGGTGGTTTTTGCGCAACTCTTCCGATCTGGTAACCGGCGCCATTCCATGATAGGTATCGCAAAAATATGGATGATTCATGCCCTGACGC
>JAIVGW010000207.1 GCA_020201415.1 Lentisphaerota bacterium | reverse complement strand
GATTGGCTTCATCCAGCTGATGCCAGCGTGTTGCGAGTTTTCCCACAATTGCCCTGCGAGTGTCTTCGAGCGGAACACCGGTCTGCATATCTTCAAGCAAGCGCTGAGCTGCCCCGAAATGGCGCAACGGCAGCCAAATTGAAAAGTTAACAAGACTACCCATCGGTCGAAAAAGCATCTCCCAAAGGTAAAACGAGAGTGTTTCATCCAACGGCACAATTAAAAGCTGCTCAGCTTCGTTTTCCCGTTCTTGAAGAAAAGAATGTATTTCTCTGATTATTAACGCCGCCAGAGCGTCCCGACCGGGCAATTCGTAAAATTCCAACTTATGCAACCCGGCGCGCTGCTCAGGCAGATTGAGGCGGCGCACCAATGACAGGGCCGTCTCGTAGTCAGGCGTTTCAGGGGGAAAGTGCGGACCGAAAAGCGGGCCATCAACAAAACAATGTTCGGGCATAATATTGCGGAAAAACTGTTCATTCACCGGGGTCATTAACGGTAGTCCGACGAACAAATCATCCCTCCGGGGCATTAATGCGGCAAAGATGTCTTCCTCAAACGGCGGGTGAAACTTACCATTCCTGCCCAGCTCAGCACGAAATTCCTGCATGATATCAAAAAAACCCTTGAGCCGCATGACCTGCTCATCCGGATAACGGTCCAGCCTCTCGAACTCATCCAGCTGCACGGAAAAACGCGCAATCAGCGCCAGAAAGTGCAGCAACCGCGCGGCATCCTCAAAAGGGACCGGTTGACTCCGTTTACGTTGCATTAAAGCCTGGAATCCAAGCAGAGCTTCTTCAGGCGTTATTGGCGCTTTGCCTTGCTCTTCGCTGATCCGGCGGATCTTATAGTCGTCGTAAGTCTGCACCTTGGGCATAAGACCGCCCAACTGACGATGTATTTCAAAGTGAATAAGATCACGCCCGCGCCCGCTCATCGCCACGACGGTAATATTCGAACAATCAGGATAGTTCCGCTCAAGCGATTCAATCAATTTTCCAAGAGCTGACATGATGGGTGAGATTTGTCCGGAATACTTTCGTTCCGCAGGAACGGGAATACTGGAATATTGAAACAATGATATGTTGGTAAATGTTAAAATCTCATTCTATCAATACGGGATTTTTCATCTTTGGTTACCCATACTATTTCACCATCATCCATCGTCCGGCCCAGAGCTTCAAGAACCAGGCCCGGCATCCCGTAGCCATATGTCATCACTGTTCCTTTTTGCGGACGAACATATATGGTTTTTTCACTTTTGGACAAAGCGCTGTCACCCAAGCTGGACAATTCCCTGAAGCCTTCACTTGAAACAATTATTGCCGCGGGTTGCTCCAGTCCGCCAAAAGAATACCTGTATGACATATCTTCCTGTTGAATGCCCTTGTTAAGAGCATTATAGTCAAAACGCACTTTAATTATCCGCCCAATCACATACTGCTGGGTCGCATTTATATCAATATCGGACATCGGGATATCGCGAACGGGCACCTCATTCGTATTGTTGGGCTTCATTAACGTCAAGACAAACAGCTTTTTGATGGCCGCTTGCCATTTAATTTATTCGAGCGTTGGCGCTTATCCCACAACCGGACTGCCAGCCGGTTAAGCAAGACACGCTTCCTCCCGCCATAATCATAATTTTACAACAATCATACCATATTTAACTTGATTCTTGTTTTGTGACACTTTCACACCGCGCGCCATATCCTACGCAAACAACTATGTTTGTTATACTCGCATGTCACCTGCCGGTCAATTGAAAATGAGATAAAAACAGTCTGGGATCATGGAGTCACAGGTTCGGGGCCAGTCCCGGATGGCGCCAGGCAAAACAGGGGGCTGGAAAACAACCCCGTTCCGACTTGACACCCGACTTGACATCATCAGCCCTGTTTCGCTAGATTTTAAAGATGCACATGCCATTTGCGATCAGTACCAGCGAGCGTGTAATCACGCCTTCTGAATAACGATTTCTTATTACTGCCTGGATTTTCCGGTTTAACTGAAACCTGGAAGGAAAAAGATGCGCTTAATCACAAAAATATTGCTGGCGGCGGCGGTGGCTTGTATAACGACAAAAAGCATGGGCGGCGTTAGGGCCACGCAGTCGTCCGACCACCTTGCGGTGGACACCGGCCGACTGCGGTTCGGTCTCGGGACGGGAGCCGGCGCCACGCTTCACTGGGTCGAACAGGACGGACGCCGGGTGGTGGAGCGTAACGCGGCACCGCTGCTGAGCGCCCGTCTGATGGAAAGCGCAACTTATGACGGGCTGGCCGACTTTGTCCCCGACCGGCGTTTCCTGGATGCGGCCTACCGTGTCGCGCGCGTCGCACACCGGACGGATACGGACGCGTTCGTGGCCGAGATCGAGGGCGCGCTGCATTTTGACGATGCGGACCGGCTGCCGTTCACGATCCGCCTGACGGCGCGGACGGACGCCGCGCATCTCGAGATCGACGTGCAATTGTCCGCCGCAGGCGAGTTCCGCAACCGGTTCCTGCGCAACGTGACCCTGCGCCTGCCGCTGGAACTGGAATGGCGTAAACGCGTCGCCCAGGGCGGCGACCAGGGGTTGGAATGGGATACCCGGTACTATTACGAATTCCCCGGACGCAGCGGCATTCTGCCGCATCCCGACCGCAACGAATTCCGCTATTTTGCCGTCGAACAGGATGCGCCGCGGCATTTCCGTATCTGGCGCGCGGAAAGCGCGTCCACACCGGAACTTACGCATCAGCACGGGATCCGCGCCGCCGGTTGGAGCAGTGTGTATGACCACCGCGGGGGACTGCTGTTTGCGCTGCGCAACATGGCCGACACCGCGCCGAAGAGCCTGGAAGTCGATGCCGCGGACGGCGGGGAGGCGCGTATCCATCTGCACCCGGAGACCGCGCCGGCCTTCCGGCCTTTGGATCCGGAGGCGGCCCGGCATCTGTTCGGTGTCCGGCATGCCAG
>JAIVGW010000459.1 GCA_020201415.1 Lentisphaerota bacterium | reverse complement strand
GTCCAGGCCCAGCGTCTCCACCGTGTTTTCAGGTTTAGCCTGCCGCCAGGCGGCAAAAGGCGCCAGGCTGTCCTGTAAGCTTTGCCAGTCCGCGGCGGTCAGGGTGGTCTGTTGCCGCAGGGGGCTGAGCGCCGCATCCAGCAGTTGTCTGGCGGCGGTTGACCAGGCGGGGTTGATGTTGTTTTGCAGATCCAGCGGTTGTCCGGGATTGATGGTTGCCAGGGGCAGGTCGGCGATGGCTTCGGCCCGGTCATACAGGGTTTGCCCGGACAAGGCGCTGTAGGCGGACCGGTCCGGATTGAGCGCCGCCAGCGCCTGTGGGTCGAATTCCGCCAGTCGGCAGCGGGTGAAATAATCGTCCAGTTTAGGCTTGAGATGACGCACCGCATCCAGAGCCTTGGCCGTGGCGGCGACTCCCAGCGGCGCGATGGCGGGATCCTGGTCAGGACGCGCCACCCAGGCGAGAAATTGTTGTGCCTGCCTCAGAAAACTTTGCAGCAGCTCCCGGTCCAGACCGGGCCGGCCGCTGCGATCGGTCTTGACGCCGACTGTGCTGTTGATGTCGCGGATGGCCTGGGCCAGGGCGGCATCCGTGGTGTTTTCAGGAGTAATGATGCCGTCGCCGTTAAAATGCGTGTTGGCGAAAATCCGGTCGCGATCAGTGACGTCGGCGAGCGAGATGGAATCGGCATCAGTCCGGCCCAGGTTGGCCAGGATACGGCGCGCGCCAGCCAGCAGGGCCGGATCCCTGATCACGGCCAGCGGCAGCGTGTCGCCCCCCCGGCGCAGTTCCTCAAGGTCAAGCAGGGCTGACTTCAGCCATTTGATTGCCGCAAGAATATCCGGTGGACGAATGCGTCCGTCGTGGTCGGCGTCCAGCAGGTCGGCCGTGCGGGGGTCGAATTCAATGCCGCGAGTCGGGATGGCCAGCGCTATCCAGAGTTTCTGGTCCAGATGCTCCAGGGCGGCGATATCAGCGCCGTTGCGCAGCAGTACCTGTGTCACGCTGCCCTGGTTGCAGAAAGACCAGACCGGCGCCGCCGGTTTATCATCGGAAGCCATAGCCGCCTCGCATGTGTAGAGTTGGCCGGAGTCTGGCCTAATTGCCCGGCCATTGCAAATGTTTTTTGTTTCCGGTGATTGCCGCCGCCGCGTCCGGGCGGCGGTAAACTTCAGTTCCGCAGCTCGTCCGCGGCCATGATATCCGGGCGAATGCGCTCGGGGCGGGTGGAAAGAATGTTGATGGTTTTCTGCGCGATGCCCATCCAGGTGAAGGCGGCGCGCGCCTTGTATGATCCGTAACGCGCCAACTGGGCGGCAATGCGCGGATACTCCAGGATGGTGGCGATTGCCATGCCGAAGGCGATGTCGTCCTCGGGGTTGGCGTAGATGCTTTCCAAACCCCAGGTCACCAGTTCCAGCAGTCCGCCTTCAGTGGTTATGACGGTAGGGGTGCCACAGGCCATGGCCTCAATGGCCGTCATGCCGACCGGCTCGTAGCGGCTGCTGAGGGCAAAGACATCGGCGGCCCGGTAGTAATCCGGCAAATTCTCGTCGGGAATCCAATCGTTGAAAATCACATGTTTGCTGATTTTCAAGCTGGCGGCCAGTTTCTTGAGATCCTTCAGCG
>JAIVGW010000244.1 GCA_020201415.1 Lentisphaerota bacterium | reverse complement strand
CCATCTGGGTCGGCTACCAGCCGGTGCTCAAGGAACTCTTCCCGCAGATGGATTTCGACTTTCAACATCCCGAGGAAATCCTGATCGCGGCGAACGAGAATCATCTCGTCATCGCCGGGCGCGACCGCTGGAACCCGGACCATCTGCGGGTTGTCTATCCGCGCGGCGACAAGGCCGTCGAAGTCAACGGCGTGCAACTGGAATACGGCACCGCTAATGCGGTGTACACCTTCCTCCAGGACTACCTGGACGTACGCTGGTTCTGGCCCGGGGTGCATGGCGAGGATGTTCCGCGGCGCGACTCGCTGGCCTTTGCGCCGTTCGAGTACCGCTACCACCCTCAGATCCGCGGGCGGGCGGGCATCTTCGTGTATTCGCAACTCGAATTGCAGGATGGCCATTCACAGGACTGGTTGCGCTTCCAACGCCTGCAACTCGATTCCCTGCGACTGGACACCAGCCACGCCTTCCGCTGGTGGGAGCGCTTCAGCGAAACGCACCCGGAGTTCTTTGCGCTCCAACCGGACGGCACCCGCGGCGGCAATCCGCCCTTTCCCAATGCCCGGAACGTCAAAATGTGCAAATCCAACCCAGGTGTGTGGGGACAGTGGCTGGACGATGTGGCGGCCGAGATCGAGCGCAACCCGAACAAAACGGTATTCAGCGCCGCGGCGAACGATGGCGGGGCACAGGGGTTCTGCACCTGCGCGAACTGCCGCGCGTGGGATCCGCCGGAAGGACCGATTGTGCGTTTCAGTTGGCGCGGGGTCAGCGCGGAAGGCGTGGGCCTGGCCGATCGGCAACTCACCTTTGCCAACACCCTGGCGCGAATGCTCAAGCAACGGTTCCCGGAACGGGACGATTATGTCACCATGATGCCCTACGGCGTATCCCGTCCCGCGCCCGTCGCGGTAGTGCCCGACGACAACGTCATCGTGTCCGCGGTCTTCAATTTCCACAACCGCTGCATGCTGAACCGGGGCGAATCGGCGGCGGAGCACCGGCAAATGTTTCTCGACTGGGGACGTGCCGGGGTCAAGAACCTGGCGTGGCGCCCGAACATCGGCAGCGGCGGCGGCTGGCAACTCGGCATGCCCAACGTGGCGCCGCGCCAGGCCATCGCGGACATGCGCCTCGCGGCGGAGAACAATGTCATCGCCATGCTGTTCGACGCCGTCTGGGAGCACTGGGCCACGCAGGGCCCGCATTACTACATGCTTGCCCAGATGGCCTGGAATCCGTACGCGGACGGAGAGACGATTCTCGAAGATTACTATATGCGCGCCTTCGGACCGGCAGTGAGCCCCATGCGGGACTACTGGAACATGCTGGAGACCGCGGCCGGCGACATCGTCTTCCAGCAGAAGCCCGAGGCGGAGGTGTGGGACACGGAGTTCTATCGGCGAGGATATGAACATCTGGATCGGGCGGCGGAGGCCCTCGGTGGCGCGCCGGCCGTGTACGGTCAGCGCGTGGCGTTCGTGCGTGCCGGTCTCGACTACACGCGGCTGTACCGTGACACCGCGGCCCTGATCGAGCGGCTGCGGGCCAGCGGAGGTAAGGATGCCGAAGCCGAAGCCGCTGCACGGGCCAACTGGGAAGAGCTTGCCCGGATCTTCCAGGAGCATCCGAACGCTTTCGACCCCATGCGTATCGCCACGCCCACCGCACCCAGCGGCCTGGGCCGCATGCGCAGAATCCACCCGGACTATTACCAGAACGCCGGAAAGTAATGGCTGTTGGACGTTGGATGTTGGGCATCGGAAAAACCGGGGAATATCCTGTATGAACATGAATACAACGTTTTGTCTTGTTCGCACAATTAATGCGCTCGGGCTCATTGCGCGGATGGCGGCGCATGGCAGCGTGTGCGCTGCCAGCGGCCGGCTGCAGCCGGGTCAGGCGGCGGGCGGCCCGCGGTCCGTTTCCAGATGGCCGGGATTTCAATCAACGTTTGTTGAAGCCGACGTGCTGCATTGACGTCGGCCGTGCGCGGTCTTTTCCATCAACCAGGAGAAAAAAATGCAAGGCAGACAAATGTGGCGGAGCGTGCTGGCGGGTTTGTTATTGATTCAAGGCGCCTGGCTGGCGGCGCCGGTCCGGGCTGCCCCGTTCATGGTGCAGTCCGGCCAGCCGCGGGCCGAAATAGTTGTTTCGGACAACCCGGCGCGGATGACGAAATGGGCAGCGCGTGAATTACAGGAATATGTCAAAAAAATCAGCGGCGCGGAACTGCCGATTGTGGTTGAACCGACCGGCCGCGCCGCGCGCATTTACGTCGGCGTCAGCGAACACACCCGCCGCCTGGGCTTGGAGGTCAGCGACCTGAAGGACGGCGCCTACCGCATGGCCTCGGGCGACAACTGGCTGGCGCTGCTGGGTCCGGACGGCGATTACGTGCCGACCGAGCCGTGGGGCCGCAACCGGTCGCGCCCCGAGCAGCAGCGCATCCTGGCGGAATGGGACCGGATTACCGGTGACTTGTTCAACAGCCCGTTTCTCACACATTTCCGCCACTACTATCCCGATCCGGAGTTCTGGGACACGGTCGGGGACCGGGGCACGGGGCCCGGTCATCCGAGTCCGACCGAACACGCGGGGGTCTGGTCGTTCGATGAGGCCGGCACGCTCAACGCGGTGCAGGCGTTTCTGCACGAGCTCGGCGTGCGTTGGTATGCCCCCGGCGAGATCGGCGAAGTGGTGCCGCAACGGACCGACATTGCGCTGCCGCAGGTGGACCGGGTCGTGCGGCCCGATTTCCCGCTGCGTTTCTTCCAGTACGGCTATGCGCAACACGGGATGGGCGACGTCGGTGTCTGGAACCTGCGTCTGGGGTTCAACCCGGGCGGCCGGATCGTGGGGCATGTGCAGCTTTGCCATGGGCTCAAATTCGTCCTGATGCGGCCGGAGATGCGCGAAGCGCATCCGGAGATCTATGCGCTGATGCGTGGCGAGCGTCACGAGGTCGCACCCTGCCTGTCGTCGGAAACCTTGTTCGAAAAACACGTCGCCTATGTGCGCGCGATGTTCGATCATTACAACGAGCCGATGGTCAACATCGACTTGCCGGACGGGTTCGGTCCGGGTTGCGAGTGCGAGCGCTGCCTGCCGCAGCGCACGCCGGAACGCGGCCGGGACGGCCTGGTTTCCGATCTGGTCTTCGCGTACCTTGACCGGGTGGCGCGGGAAGTTTACAAATCGCATCCGGATCGCATGGTCGGCGCCCTGGCCTACAGTTCCTACCGGCTGCCGCCGCTGAAGATCGACCAGCTCAGCCCGAACCTCGCCCTCACCTGGTCGCGGGCCGCCAAGCGGCGCACGATGTACCAGGACCGGGACGAGGTGGCCGACTACCTGCGCCTGCGCGACGAGTGGCTGGCAAAGCTGCCGTCGAAGTGTCTGATCATGTGGGAATCCTACCTCAATGCCGAACCGAAGGGGCGCGCGCTGCCGGCGGTGTTCCCGCGGGCGATCGCCGAGGACATCCGCGGGCTCAAGGGTCTGTCGGTGGGCGACACGGTGGAAGTGTACCAGCACCAGTCGTTCTCGAATCACCGCCCCCACGATCACGGGTACGACTACGACGCCTTTGCGCTCAATCACCTCAACCTGTACGTCACGGCGCGGTGCTGGTGGGACGCGGAACTGGATATCGACGCCCTGCTGGAGGAATACTATCGGTTGTATTACGGACCGGCGCGGGAAGAGATGCGCGCCTTCATCGAATATGGCGAAAAGCACTGGGCCGAATTGCGGCGCGACGCGGACCGCATCGGCCGCGTGCTGGAGTTGGTGGAGGCCGCGCAAGCCGCGGTGGACGCGGATACCGTCTACGGGCGGCGCGTGGCGCGCGTGGCCGACTACGTGCGGCCACTGGTTGCCTTGCGTGAGCAACTCACCCGCGTGCCCCGCGAGGAAACGCTCCCTCGCCTGCGGGCGCTGGAGGTCAAGCCGCTGGCCGGCAAGACCCTCGACGGCCGGCTGGACGATGCGCAGTATTGGCCGGCGCTACGCACGCTGCCGCTACGGGATCTCAGGCGGGGTCGCAGCCCCGAGCCGGAACTGCGAACCTGGGTGCGGATCTTCCGGGCCGGGAACAATACGCTGTATTTCGGTATCTACTGCGCGGACCCCGATATCGGCAATCTCCAGTACGGCACGGAAGGCAACGGGGCGGCCCGCCTGCTGGACGGAGATTTTGTCGAGATCCTGTTTGAGACCACCAGTCATTCCTACTACCGCATGCGAATCAATCCGGCGGGCATCGTAGAGGAAGCCGACCTGGGCGACGGCGTGGAGGAACGCCGCTGGCGTTCGGGGGCGGACGTGGCCACGCACATCGGCGAGGATTTCTGGAGCGTGGAAGTGAGGCTGCCGCTGGGGGGCGACGATCTGCGCGCCGAGGAACCGCTGGCGGGGGTCAGCGGGCGGATGCCCAGCGCCACCTACCCGTGGTACGTCAACCTTGGCCGGCAGCGTGTGCGCGGGGAGGAGGTCCGGCGTTTCGGGTTCGTACTCATGGGCACGGAGGAATTTGAAGTTCCGGAGAAATTTGTGGCGTTGTGGTCGAAATAGAAGAGGGAGAGAGTATGCATATAGCCGGATACGCAGGGGGCATACTGATTTGCGCCGCGTTGGCCGCGGGTTCAGCACACGGGAAATCTTACATTGTTCACGACGGCGAGGCGATTATGGATGATTATTACCGGCGCCCCCAGCGGGCGTACCGGCTTGAGTCGTATGCGGCCGATCCATCCGGATTATTATAAATGATGTCAGTGGCGCCGGCCGCTGGCCGGGCCGGGAATTACAGTCGAATAATATGACTGGCCTTAACCATGTAGATTGTCTGCATGAATAGACAGGAGCGTGCTCATGAATAGGCAGAGCTGGCTGAGTTTATGGCTGGCGGCGGGGCTGATCGGGTCGGCCGTAGCCCGGGTGGATGAATTTGCGGCGGAGGACGCGGTCTGGCTGACTGCGCCGGGAAATGATGTGGCTGCCGCCGCGCGCAAGCGGGCTTGCCCGCCGGCGGTGCCGGGTGATAAGGCTCCGGTGGATATCGGCGCCAGGTTGGAGCTTTTCATCGATGATTATCTGATTGACGGGCTGAGCGGCGGCGCCGAGCGGCGGTTGCACCATCCGGTGCCCCGTGAAGTAACCATGGAATTCGGCGCGCGAGCCATGCCCTGGGATGTTTTGATTGGTTACCCCACCATTGTCCGGGATGGCGACCGCTTCCTGCTTTATTACCGGGGAATGTTTGTCAACGACCAATACCGCCAGAAACATGGCGGGGGCACCGGCAGTGTGGAGGAAAGCATTCAAATGTTCATCAAGGACAGCCGGGCCCGGGACCAGGTTGTCTGTGTGCTGGAAAGCCAGGATGGCATCAACTTCATCCGGCCGGAGTTGGGGCTGTTCGATCTCTCAGACCGGTTGGCCGGAGTCACCACCAATAATAACGTGGTCTGGGCGGAGGGCCATCCGACACATAACTTCACTCCGTTTCTCGACGCCAACCCGGCCGCTTCGCCGGACGCGCGTTTCAAGGCTATTGCGCGGCGTCCGCCCGGGGTGAAAGGCGGAATTCTGTGCGGGTTCAAATCGCCTGACGGATTGCGCTGGGAAGTGATGGATCGCAATGGCGGCTTCGCCCGGCATCCGACCGATTCGCAGAACCTGGGGTTCTGGGACGCGGCCCGCGGGTATTACGTCTGCTACATGCGCGCCTGGGGGGGCTACCCCGACAAGCGCCAGGACAACGTGCGCTGTATCAGGCTGGCCACTTCACCGGACTTCATCAACTGGAGCGAGACGGAAGACTTGCAGTATAATGACGATCGTCTGGAACATCTATACACCAACGCTATCCATCCCTACGAAAGGGCGCCGCATATCCTGATTGGCCTGCCGAATCGTTTGTCCGTCCGGAAATCGGTCGTGATTTCTGGACGGATCGCGCTTATCGTCCGACCGCCAACATGGTGCAGACTTCGCCCACCGAGCTTTCGTTCTATTGGAGCGAGTTTAATTGGCTGCCGACCATGCGCCTGCGGCGCGGCACTTTGCGGGTGGACGGATTCGTGTCCGTGCGCGCCGGCGGGACGCCGGGGGAAATGATTACACGTCCGCTGATCTTTTCCGGCGACCGGCTGGTGGTCAACTTTGCCACCTCGGCGGCCGGCGCGCTCTGGTTTGAATTGTGCGATGCGGCCGGCCTGCCTTTGCCGGGATTCGCCTTTGCCGACAGCGAGGAATTGTACGGCAATGAAATCGAGCATGTGGTCGCGTGGCAAGGCGGCGCGGATTTGGCAGCGCTGCGGGGGCGTCCGGTGCGGTTGCGCGTGCGTTTGGATGACGCGGATCTGTATTCCATTTGTTTTACCGGCGCCGGGAAATTGCCTGAAGGATAATTAGCAACAACTGGTTTAAACACCATTGCATTGACAACAGATTCAGGTTGGTTGTAGCGAGTTTGTTTTCCTGCTTTTCAACGTATGCCGGCGCCGTGGATGCTGATGGAATTATACTGGGAGCTCACAATGCGGCGCTGGCCCAGCCGGAGCTGCCGGCCGGCTGGTCTTTTGAGTGCAACCTTAATGGTCCCATCGGTGATCCGGCAGGATATGTCGCCATGGTCAAGAGCCGTGACTCGCAGGGGCGGGGAGCCACGGGCGGGGTCGGGGTTGATGATGGCGCCGGCGGATTGCGGTCGGACGCGCCCAGCCAGAGCCCGCATGGGACGATCAAGTCTTTTCGTGACAAGGATGGTGTGGACCGCTACGCCATTGCGTCCTATACCATGCAGGAGGATGCCGGAGGCGCCGTATGGATCAATCACGGTAACCTTTGGAACCGTGCCTCCGATGACCTGCCGTTGCTGATTTACCTGAATGACGAGGTTAAGTACAGGACAACCGTTGTCAAAGATAGTTTGCCGCACCTATTTCAACAGCGGCTGGGAAGGTTGAAAAAGGGGGATGTGATCAGAGTGGCCGTGGGGCCGGGAGTGTCTTCCGGAAATACCTCGGTCAAGATGCAATATCTTATTGTGGAATATCCGGAGGGGCGGACGCCTGGGCCGCCGATCAATATGCTGGCGCCGGCCATAAACGAGCCAGCGCCCCGCTGGAGCGGGGACGGCACCCATGACCAGTACCGGGAGTGGCATGAGGCTCAATGCGCGGAGGTGTTGCGTGAAAAACCCGGACTGGTGTTGATCGGTGACTCAATCACCCAGCGCTGGCCGGCGGATTTGCTGGCACATCGGTACGGAAAATATCGACCGGTGAATCTGGGGGTCGGCGGCGACTGGATTCAAAATGCGTTATGGCGGGTGATCAATGGCGTGCTGGATCAGGCGCCACCCAGGGTGGCGGTGTTGCTGATCGGCACAAATAATCTGTCCAATGGGTATCCCCCGGAAGAAGTGGTGCGCGGCATAGATCATCTCGTTCAGGTGTTACGGGGAAAGGCGCCTGGCTGCAAGGTGCTGATTCTGGGGATACTGCCCCGCGGCCCTTCGTTGACCGGCAATCGCACCAATCAGAAAACACGACAGGTCAACACCCGGCTGGCCTTGCTGGCCGATGATAGACAGGTGTTCTTTCTGGATATCGGCGATGTGCTGGCCGAGCCGGATGGGACGATTCTACCTGAGATCATGCCGGACGGATTGCACGTAGCCGGTCCGGGGTATCTGCGCTGGCTGGAAGCCATGGCGCCGATGCTGGATCGGCTGCTGGGAAAGCCGTAAGGACCCTGCCGGAATTACTGGGAAATATGCTGGAATGTACCGACTGACATGGCCACCGCCTGCGCTTGCGGCATGAAGAATTACGGCGCATCCTAACTGTGGAAGGTCCGGACTGGGAGGACGGCATGACCGTGGAGTTCTGGGATCACCTGCCGCACACCATCGGCAGCGGAGCGTAAAAGTGAGCAGGCTCACTCCCAGCTCATGATCACCTTGCCGGAATTGCCTGAGCGCATGACTTCGAAAGCTTTTTCGAATTCAGTGTAATGGAACCGGTGAGTGATGACGGGATCGACGTTCAGGCCGCTTTGCAGCATGGAGGTCATCTGGTACCAGGTCTCGTACATTTCCCGGCCGTAAATGCCATGGATGACCAGGCTGTTGAAGATGACCGTGTCCCAGTCGATTTTAGTCTCAGGTCCGAGGATGCCCAACAGGGCGATCTTGCCGCCGTGGCACATGTTGGCCAGCATGCTTTGAAAAGCCGAGCCATTGCCGGACATTTCCAGGCCCACATCAAAGCCTTCCTTCATGCCGAGTTGCTGTTGGGCGTCGGACAGATTTTCCGTGCGCACGTCCAGCGCCAGGGTGGCGCCCATTTTACGCGCCAGCTCCAGCCGGTAGGGATTGACATCGGTAACGACCACGAAGCGAGCGCCGGCATGGCGGGCGATGGCCGTGGCCATGATGCCGATGGGACCGGCGCCGGTGATCAGGACATCCTCGCCCAGCACGTTGAAGGACAGGGCCGAATGCACGGCATTGCCCAGCGGATCGAAGATGGAGAGAATGTCGAGCGGCAGGTGGGGGTCGGCGTACCAGACATTGGTCACGGGAATGCTGATGTATTCCGCGTAGGCTCCGGGTCGGTTTACGCCCACGCCGCTGGTTTTCATACAGAGATGTCGCCGGCCGGCCAGGCAGTTGCGGCAGCGGCCGCATACGATATGGCCTTCACCGCTGACGATGTCACCGGGGTGAAAATCCACCACGTTACCGCCCACGCGTTCCACCACGCCCACGAACTCATGCCCGATGACCATTGGCACGGGAATGGTTTTTTGAGCCCAGGCGTCCCAGTTGTAAATATGCACGTCAGTGCCGCAGATGGCGGTGCGTTTGATTTTGATCAGCACGTCGTTGATGCCGATCTCGGGCGCCGGCACTTTTTCCAGAGTCAGTCCCGGTGCGCGCCTGCTTTTAACGATGGCGTTCATCATGCTCACTGATATACTCCCAGGGGTTGGACCGGTCAAGCCGGGGAATTTACATGGAAGCCTCACGCACCGAAGCGATGGCAATTACACGCGGCACATAAGACCGGGTCTGTTGGGGTAAGTGGGGCTCAAGTTCGTCGAAAGTGGCCAGGGCATAGGTTTGCATGGTTCGTTCAACCAGGCCTTCACCCGCATTGTAAGCGGCGAGTGCCAGTGTCCAGCAGCCGAAGCGCTCGTGCAATTCACGCAGATAACGCGCGGCGGCCCGCGCGCTTTTATCCGGCAGTTTGCGTTCGTCCAACGGTTCGAGTTTCAGCCCGTAACGCAGGGCGGTTTCCGGCATCAACTGGAACAGGCCCACGGCGCCCGAGTTGCTTTCGGCAAGAGGGTTAAAGGCGGACTCGACTTCCACCAGCCACACCAGATGCTCGGGAACGTTTTCACTGGCGAAGGCTTCTTTCAGAACCGGCAGGATCCTGGTGAAAAACAGCGGCAGGCCTGTCCCGGCCCGGGTTGCGCTGGTCAGGCGATCAGGCGTCCGGATCAATTCCGGCGCCGGCAGTTCCCAGGGCGGCCGCAGCAAATGGTCGCCGTCCGGCAACGTGGCCCTTTGTGACTGCGCCACGGCGGCTTGTGCCATGATTAACGCGCCCCACAGAACCACCATTTTGGTTGTCATGCGCATAGCGGCTCTCTCCACTCAATTTTTCAAAGATGTAACTGTATAAAAACGCCGGTCCGAATTCAATGCCAATCTGATGCCGATTTCGAGTGTGGTCGGTTTTGCTTGGACAAGCCGGATTTTTTTGGCAGACTGACGGCCTGGATTGAAGTCCCGGGCAATAACTTGCAGGAGGCAGGCATGACCTTAAACTATGTGCAGCAGGCGGACGATAAAGTCAAAATCAACAATGTTCTGATCAGCGTCTGGGATAAAACCGGTTTGGACCAGTTTGCCGGAGCATTGGTCGAGCTCAATCCCGCTCTCAAGATATTTTCCACAGGCGGCACATTCCAGTTTCTGCGGGCGGCGCTGGGACCCAAGCGCTCATGTCATAATCTGGCGCAGGTGTCGGAATACACCGGCCAGCCGGAAATGCAGGGTGGTCTGGTCAAGACGCTGGATTTTAAAATTTACCTTGGTCTGCTGAGCGAGACCTATAATACCGAGCATGTGCGCGACCTGCAGCGGGCGCAGGCGCAGGTGATCGACATGGTGGTGGTCAACCTCTATCCTTTTGTCCAGGTGACCGCCAGGGCCGGAACCACGGCGGAACAGGCTCGTGCCAATATTGACATCGGCGGCCCCTGTATGATCCGGGCCGCCGCGAAAAATTTTTTACGGGTGGCCTGTGTGACCGCCGCGGCGGATTATGCCCGGATTCTGGATGAGATGCGCGGCAATGCGGGTTGTCTGGAAATGCGCACTCGCCTGGATCTGGCGGGCAGGGCTTTTGCCCATACGGCTGATTACGACCGCCATATAGCCGATTATTGGGCGCACTGCCGGCCGGATGCGGTTTTAGACAATTACCGGCTGCAAAACTGAGCCGGATCGTCAAGCGCCCCGAAGGCTGCCGGCGACAGGGTGCATGGGGTATGTTGCAGCCATTGCAGGTAGATACAAGTAACGGACCGGGTAACACAGGAGGACAGGACAATGACGGCGCCGGATTTCAAACAGGCTTACAAGACCATCATGGACGATCATTTTACGCCCAGACTTGAAATCAGTTTTGTGGATGGCGACAGCCGCCAGACGCTGGTATATGAAAAGGCTTCGTGGTGCATTGACGGTGTGAACAAGGGGCTGCGTTACGGGGAGAATCCGGGCCAGGAGGCGGCCTTGTACCGTCTGGTCAACGGTAATCTGGCGCTGGGCGAAGTGCAGACCATGCAGCCCGGGCGCTACCTGGTTTCCGATGTGGAGCTGTTGCAGTCCGGCAAACATCCCGGCAAGACTAATATCACGGACGTTGACAGCGCCTTGAACATTATGCGTTATCTGATGGACAAACCCTGCGCGGTGATCGTGAAGCACAACAATCCCTGCGGTGTGGCGCTGGGCGATTGTGCGGCGGAGGCCTACCGGCGCGCCAATGCGGCGGACATGCTGGCGGCCTTTGGCGGCGCCATCGTGTTGAACCGGCCCGTGGATCAGGACACGGCGGAGTTGATTGCGCAAAACTATGCGGAGGTGGTGGCTGCTCCGGCTTTTGCGGAAAAGGCGCTGGCGGTTTTCGCGCGCAAGAAAAACCTGCGGGTGATGCGGATTGCCAATATCGGTCGGTTGGCCGAATATGCCTGTCAGCGGGTGGTTGACTTCAAGGCGCTGGTAGATGGCGGCCTGGTGGCCCAATGGTCATTTGTCCCGCAGACACGGCAGCCGGAGCACCTGGTTCCGGCGCAGGCAACGTACAAAGGCCGGGAATACAAGATCAACCGTTCGCCCACGCCGCGGGAATATGAGGACCTGATTTTCGGCTGGCTGGTGGAATGCGGTGTGACCAGTAATTCCGTGATTTATGTCAAGGACGGGGCCACGGTAGGGATCGGCACCGGCGAACAGGAACGCGTGGGGGTGGCTGAAATTGCCCGCGACAAGGCCTACCGCAAGCTGGCCGACCGATTGTGCCGGGAACAGCACGGCCTGCCATACAACAATCTGCAGGATCCGGCTATCAAGGCCGAGCTTGATGCGGAGGCGGCGCGGCAGCGCGGCGGCTTGCCGGGGGCCTGCATGATTTCCGACGCTTTTTTCCCTTTTCGCGACGGTGTGGATGTCGGTTTGCGCGAAGGGGTGACTTCCGTCATCCAACCGGGCGGATCGGAGCGTGATTTTGAGACGATTGAAGCCTGCAACGAAGCCGACGCGGCCATGGTGTTTACCGGCCAGCGTTGCTTCAGGCACTGAGGATGGCGCGCCGCCTTTCCCGGGTTATCTGCGTAAGGAGCGGCCTTGCCTTTTTGTTTTAAACCTGAATAATGCAGGCTCAGGGCCGCACCGCTAGATCGGAATGGCTGCCATGGGAAAAATGGTATTTGTTGCGCGTGGACGGCGCCTGATTTTTGATGATCCGGTGGAAGTGTTGGCAGCCGCCGATGCCAGGGAAGTGGCGTCGAATCTCAAGGCGGTGGCGCGCGGTCTGCGCCGCGGCCTGTATGCCGCCGGTTTTGTCAGTTATGAAGCGGCCCCTGCTTTTGATGATGCGCTGGCGGTGCATGCGCCTTCCGACGTGCCGCTGTCATGGTTTGGCCTGTATCGCAAACCGGCGCGGGGCGCGCCGGCGCCTGCGGGGGATTTCCGGGTGGGCCCATGGCGTCCCGCGGTCAACAAAGCCGAATATAATCGTTGCATAGGCGAAATCCGCAGGTTGATCACAGCTGGTGATGTTTATCAGGTCAATTACACTTTCCCGCTTATCGCGCGGTTTCAAGGGTCAGCCCAGTGTTGGT
>JAIVGW010000243.1 GCA_020201415.1 Lentisphaerota bacterium | reverse complement strand
CCCCGGATCATCGCCGAGGATTTGAAGTATTTGAAAGGCAAGATCGACGGAACCATGATCGAGTTCAGCCGCGGCAAGGGATTTCCGACAAAGACCAGGAGCCGGACGAAAAGTTGGCATCCAGCCATCTGAACCTGTGGTTGACCACGCGGCTGTGGTGGAATCCCGACACCGAGGAGTTGTGGTGGAACAAGGGCCGCGGCGTCGAGGCCCTGCTTGAAGAGTACTACGAGAACTTCTATGGTCCGGCGTCGGCGGAGATGAAGGCCTTCATTGAATTTTGCGAGCAAAACTGGCCGATGATGCGAATCAAGCCCGAACCCATCGAAAAATCTTTTGAATTAATCGCCAAGGCCCGTGACGCCGCCGGCGATGACAACATTTACGCCCGCCGCGTCCAGTTGGTCATGAACTCGATGGAGCCCTTGAAAACCATTCGCGACCAGTTGAAGGTCGGACGCTCGGGAAATCCCGTCGCCCGGTTTGCCGAGTTCGATGACCTCTCCCGGATCAAGCTCGATGGCAAAGTTGACGAGCCGCTTTGGAACGACCTCGAGACGTTTAATTTGAAGGAGGTTGAGACCGGCGCCAAAATGTCCGACAAAACCACCTTCAAAGTGGCGTGGGCGGGCGACAGCCTCTATTTCGGCATCCTTTGCGAGGAGGATTCCATGGACAAACTCGTCGTTCCTGCGCAGGGTGATAACGACAACACCATCTTTGACGGCGACTCCATCGAGATCCTTTTGGAGACCCCCACGCATGCCTATTACCAGATCGCCATCGATCCGGAGGGTCACGTGAACGATCTGGACCGGCCCAATTCGATCATCATCGGGAAAACCGGCCGATATGAAACCAAGTGGGAGGCCGGCATCGACGTCGCCACCTACAAGGGCAAGGATTTCTGGAGCGTGGAGGCCAAGATCCCCGCCCTGGGGTCGGGACAGGAAGAGCTGCTGCCCTTCTTCGGCGTTTCCGGCGACAAGCCCACCAAGGACGCGCCGTGGTATTTCAACGTCTGCCGCATCCGCAAGGCCGGTCTGGAGCAGCGCGAACTTTACGCTTTCTCGCCCACCGGTGAAAGCGGGTTCCACTTCATGCGCAAATTCGCAATCCTGATGCCGGAGTGAGCCGGCGTCAAGAGTCGGAAATGAAAATCATAAACAATATTCAAGACAGATGTGTTCTTTCGGGAATTACCGCAATGGCGGCGCTGGCCTTGTGCAGATCCTTTGGCGCGGCGGAGGCGCCGGCCGCGGAATTCGCCAAGCCGCAGCGGCTGCCCAGTAAGCCGGAGCGGAATTCGTGAGAATTCCGGGTATTGCCTGTGGAGCGGAATTCGTGAGAATTCCGGAAGGGCGAGCATGGAAGAACCGGAATGTTCACACATTCCGCTCCGGGGAAGCGGAGCTGACACGCATGGTGGAGCGGAATTCGTAAGAATTCCGGGGGGTGCAATGGAGCGGAATTCGTGAGAATTCCGGGAGGTCGTGCCTGAAGAACCGGAATGTTCACACATTCCGCTCCGGGGAGCGGAGCCGATACGCATGGTGGAGCGGAATTCGTGAGAATTCCGGGTGAATAAGGACGGTGCCTGCGTTGGCCGGAATGTTCACACATTCCGCTCCGGGGAGCGGAGCCGATACGCATGGTGGAGCGGAATTCGTGAGAATTCCGGGGGGGGGAAATGCAAGCGGAGCAAATGGAGCGGAATTCGTGAGAATTCCGGGGGGTGAAAGTGGAGCATTCAGAAAAGACAATGACACGGCAGGAACCTTTTCCCCAAGGGCGCATGAAACGACTGTCGAAGGCGTGGTATTGCGGCCATGCCTTCGTGCACTGGAATATGACGATTGTCGACCGCCGCACGGGCTGGCTGACGCCGGAGTTTCACGTTGCCTTTCGCGAGATGCAGTTCCACGCGCTGGCGCGACACGGAATCATGTGTCTTGTTTACTGTCTGATGCCCGACCACCTGCACCTTTTGTGGGCGGGATTAGAGCAAGGCAGTGATCAGGATCTGGCCGCGCGCTTCTTTCGGCGTTTCGTCAACCGGGCACTTCCTGAAGGCGTTGAATTACAGCGTCAGCCTTGGGACGTGGTGTTGCGGGAAGCAGATCGCGAACGCGGTGCATTAACCAAGACCGCGTTCTACATTGCCGAGAATCCGGTGCGCAAGAATCTGGTAGCCGACGCGCGTGACTGGGTGTACCGCGGTGCGCAAGCGGCGGGGTACCCGGCTTTGGATGTTTGTGACGCCGATTATGGCGAGAAGATTTGGAAAATCTATGACCGGGAAGTGAATCGGCGCAGAGCCAATGCAAGGCCGGAATCTGAAGGGATAGCGGCCGTGGAGCGGAATTCGTGAGAATTCCGGGTGGTGCCTGCGTTGGACGGAATGTTCACACATTCCGCTCCGGGGGGAAGGAGCCGAAACGCATGATGGACCAGGCCGCCACGGCCTGCGAGGGCCATGCCGACTTCTACCGCCGCCGCTATGCGAAAAAAAGATAATAAAAACATTAACAATCTGGAAAAAAAGATAGCCGACTTGGAAAAACAAGGAATATAACCATGCAAATGAAAACCATGATTTTGTGCTGTGGTATTTTATGCGTCTGGCTGGCCGGGGCGTCCGCCGCTGAGCGCTTTGTGCGTGTTGACGGGGCGGATACCAACGATGGTCTCAGTATGGATACGGCATTTGCCACGGTCCAGAAGGGGGTGGACGCCTTGGCGCCGGGCGACACGCTGACCATCGGTCCGGGTGAATACCGGGAATCCGTCTCCCGGGAAAACCTGGGCAGCCTTGAGTCAGACACCATCATTCGCGCGGAAATACCCGGTACGGTCCTGTTGCGCGGCGATGTGCCCGCCCCCGTGTTCGCGCCGGTCGCGGGATACCGCTATGTTTATAAGGCGCGATTCGCTCAAAACGTGCAGGCGGTCAATGAGGTGGACACGCTCCAGATCCTTCAGTCGCGACCGAGCGTCGCGGGTGTTGAGTTCAGCCCCGGCACCTTCCATTACGATGCCGGGTCGGCAATGCTTTACATATCGCCCTCCGATATGCAGGCGCCGGAGGCGCACCACTACACGGTTTCCGTGCTCGATTCGCGTGCCGGCATCTTTTTGAAATGGCCGACGCGCGTCGTGCTGGAGGGGCTGGCCCTCACGGGTTTCCACAGCAGCAAGCCGCTGAAAAGGATAAGCGGTGGGGATACGCAGTCGGACATTATTCCCTGGGGTGTTTATATATGGCTGGGCAGGCATACGGTCGTACGCGATGTAACGGCCTATTTGAACGCTGGCGGTATCGGCTTGATCAGCCATGACCGCGGGAGCAACGTATTTGAGCACTGCACCGCGTATGGTAACTTTTCGCAGTTCTCGATGGGCACGGGAAATATCTTCGGTAACCGGGTGAACCACGATGTGTTCCGTCATAACTATGCCTACAGTGGCAAGGATCATGGCATCCGCTTCCACGGGGGCGGCGCGGATTCAACCGGTCAAATGGACAGCAACCTGAGCTGGGGGCACGCCGGAGTTGACATTCAGATCAAGGGCGTGGCAAATTACAGCCTGACCCGATCAATTGCCCTGAAAGACCTGGTCAATGGGGGGCAACATAGAACTAAAAATTCGTTCATGGGTAGCGCCTCTGGCGGCGACGAGAACTCAAGCAACATCATCCTTGGGGATGCAATTGCCCGGGATGAGGAATTCGCCGATCCGGCCAACCTGGATTTCAGGCTCCAGTCGAATTCGCGCTTCCGCGGGACGGGGCCGGACGGTACGGACCAAGGTCCGTTTCCCTATGAGGCAACGGTGTTCTACGTTGCAACCAATGGCAATGATGCCGCCGATGGCTTGTCCATCGCCACGGCCTGGGCGACGCCGGCGCGTGCGCTCGGACAGCTTGCCCCGGGCGATACACTCTACCTGGAGGCGGGTGTCTATGACGCCGATCTGCGTCTGGCGTTCGACGCCGGTGATCATGGTGAACCGGTGCGCATCCGGGGGCGGGGCATCGGTCGTGTGGTGCTGTGGGGAGGGGTGACTATTGACGGTGTGACGGGCGTTGAATTCGAACGCCTTGATTTTGCCGGCACCGTGGCGCTGCGCAACAGCCGGGCCATCCGTTTCCACAACGCCCGCTTCCACGGTGCTGGTTTGCCGATTCAAGCCGACAAGGTGGAGGACCTGCGCGTGACCCAATGCGAATTCGCGAACTTCACGGACGTGGCCGTGGATGTAAAAAACTCCGCCGGTATCTTCCTGCGAGGTAATATTTACAACAATACGCGTGGTCCCGCGGTGCGCGTTGATTCAAACAGCGCCATCCTTTACAGCGACTACAATAGTTATGCCGCAGGTGGCGCGGTCTGGGTAGCCAACGGTCAAAGCCTGAGTTTGGACCGGTTGCGCGCAGAACGGTTCGACCGCTATTCGCGGTTGATTGCGCCCCATTACCGCGTCGTGGAAGACGGGTTGGAACTCGAAAATCCGCATGCGTTTGCCGTTGCCGGGCCGCTTGGAAGAGCGTGTGGCGTTTATCGCGAACTGCAACGCCATGGCGGCAAACTTAAGCTGCGGGTGGACGGGCCTGTGGTGCACTCGCGCAGTGCGACGACGGCGAATATCGAGTGGTGGTCCTCGCACCCCGCGGTTTTCCAAATACGTTGGGGGTTAACCCCGGAGATGGTGCATACTCAAACACTCGCAAGTGCCAGCGCATTTCATCCGAGCAATCCTTTGGAAAATTATAATACATACAGTTTGAACGGTTTAAAACCTGACACGCAGTATTATTTCGGAATTGAATTTATGGCCTTCGCGGATGCGGGCCACCCGGTGGCAGCCGTCGAGATTTCCGCTCCCACCCTTGTCTTTACCACCGCTTCGTCGGACCCACTGCCGCGTACGCTCTACGTTGCGCTTGAGGGCGATGACGGCGCCTCGGGCTTGAGCCGGGAAGAGGCGTGGCGGACGCTTAATCACGCCGCCGACTGCGTCCGACCCGGTGACACGGTGCTTATCGGCGCGGGCGTTTATCATGAGAAGGTTCGCATCCGCGTAACGGGCGACGAACACGCCCGCATTACGTTTAAGGCCCATCCGGGAGAAAGGGTTGTTTTGGATGGCGACAACTTGACCTTGCGCGGTGCGTTCTGGCTCTTCAACAACAAGGACTGCCTTGATATAGATGGCCTGTACCTGCGGGATTATATGCGCGGTGCTCTGGGGGGTGTGAGGTACGGTGCGATCGGGATATTACGCAGCCGGAATATCCGGATTACGCGCATCTTCCACTCCCAGAGCCGCCCCGAGCTCCTTACGGTCGCCGCTTCCGAGAACATCCTAGTGCGGAATTGCGTGACCATTGGCGGGTGGGACGGAATTGCCGTTGGCGGTTCTTCTGATGTGCGTATCGAAAACAACGTAATTGTCCGTCCGAGTATTCGCTGCGTACCCGTGCATGCCGACGAACATCAGGTCATCCAGGTGCGAAACAACGTGATGGCGGACAACAGCAGGGGTAAGATGGGCGCCAACCTCGTGCCAGGGCGGATGATGCTGGAAAACAATTGTTTTTTCCTGCGCGCCCCGGAAACCGAACGCAGTGTCTTCGGCGGGCGCGCCGAGGGACCGCCCATAGCTCAATACAACCGCGAGCATGATGTCGAACAGGATAATCTGGTCGCCAATCCGCGGTTCGCGGCTTTCGTGAACGATGATGATATCGGAAAAGGTGAATATTTCAGTGATACAATGGCAAGTCGGGTTCATGATTTTCCGGATCTTTTCGTTACCAATCCTGAAATAATGAAACGTGGGATAGGTCTTGACCCCGAGGCCTTTGCCGATTTCCATTTCAATGGCAAGGAGCAACATGCAGATCCAATCTAAAAAAAAACATCCTGCAGACAGCCTGTTTTGTCCTGGGCTTGCTCATGACCTGGGCGCCGGCCAGTGCGCAACGTTATGTGGCGCAGGGCACTAATGTGCCCGATGGTGTTTTTGAATCATGGGCCACGGCCGCCAGTAATATTCAGGATGCGGTTGAAGTGGCTTTGCACGGGGACACCATTTGGATTGATTCCGGGCGGTACACGGCATCGGCAACACCGTCGTTCTACGAGGGCAGCAATGTGGTGTATGCCAACGACAAGGCTTTAACTTTCCGGGGCCGCAGTGGAGACCCGGCCGACGTGATCATTGATGGCGAGGGTAAGTGCCGGGGTTTCGCGGCGGTTCGCACTTCCGCCGGCACACTGGGGTTCATGTTCGCCAGTGCGGTGAGGGCGGCAGCGAACGGGATGTCTGGCGCGGCATTGGCGGCGATTGGCGCGATGATGCGCGCATATGCATCAGCCGGAATGTTCACACATTCCGCTCCGGGGAGCGGAGCCGACACGCATGGTGGAGCGGAATTCGTGAGAATTCCGGGTGGTCGTGCATGGAGCGGAATTCGTGAGAATTCCGGAGGGGCGTGCATGGAGAGCCGGAATGTTCACACATTCCGCTCCGGGGAGCTGCAAATGAAAACCGGGTAATTATTGAACCTTTATATGGAACACAGCA
>JAIVGW010000242.1 GCA_020201415.1 Lentisphaerota bacterium | reverse complement strand
GGTAACCGCCTATCGGGCCGGTCTGCCGCTGTGGCAGAGCAGCCGGTTTGATCTGCAGACGCGCGAACTGGATGTCTTGGAAGAGGTGTTCCAGTCCTATATCAACCTGCTCTCACAGCGCGCGCTGCTGGTGATCGACATCGACAATTATCACTTGATTCAGCGCTACCTGGAGCTGGCCCGCAGCCGTCAGCGTTCAGGCGTGGCCGGGCCGGAGGAGCTTTACCGGTGGGAAGCCCAGCTGGCGGCCGCGCGTTCGGCCATGTTGCGCTCGCTGGCCAATATGTCCATTGCCCAGACCCAGCTCAATCAGGCCATGGGCAATGATGCGGACGATCTGTGGAGTCCGGCCGACCTGGAGGAATTGACCGAGGCCAATCCATGTCTGGCTCCCGAATTTTCCGCCAACATCACCGATGACCGTGAATTCGAGGCTTTGACCGCATTCCTGCTGCGTCAGGCCCTGGATGAGTCCCCTGAGTTGCGGGCGGTGGATGCGGCCATCACTGCGCAGACCATGGTCTTCAATCAGTACCGCCGCCGCCGTTTTGTGCCGGAAGTGGGGGTATCGTTCACCTATGATCACACTTTTGACCGGACCCGGCCCTCGGGCTCGTTGCCTTTGCCGCTGGATCTGCCGCAGGACGATGACGATGACTGGTCGGTGCTGGTGGGCGCCTCCTGGTCGTTATTTGAAGGCGGCGGGCAGGCGGCTGATGTCAGACGGGCACGGGCGGAACTGCGGCGGTTGCGGGAATTGCGGCGGCAGGCCCGGCAGGCCGTCACCCAGCGACTGTATGCGGCTTTGCTGTCACTTGCCGGTTCGCAACCCGATCTGCATCTGACGCGCCAGGCCGCCGAACTGGCAGGCAAGAATCTGGAAGTCATTCAGGAGAAGTATGCCCGCGGCGCTGTGGCCATTGTCGATCTGTTGGACGCCCAGACGGACACATTTGTACGCGAACAGCGCGCGGCGCTGGCCCGCTACCAGTTCATGCTGGATATTTTCAGGACTCAGCGCGCCATAGGCTGGCTGCCGGAACTGCGGACACCCGAACAGCGCGCGGCCTGGGTGCAGGCTCTGAAATACAACGTTTATCATCACCAGGAGGACGCCCCATGACCAGTATAATCCGCATGTCATGTTTGTTTGCCGTATGTTTGACGGTTGCGGTCTTAATGGGCGGTTGCGCCGGGGAGCCGCCGCCGCCGGCGGCGCCGGTGCGACCAGTGAAGGCGTATCGCGTAAAGGACCCCGCGCTGGAGCGGCTGCGGACGTTTGCCGGTACTTTGCGCCCGGCGCTGGAATCCGAACTCAGCTTCCGGGTTGCGGGCGAAATCATGGATTTGCCGGTCAAGTCAGGGGTACAGGTGCGGCAGGGTGATTTGATTGCGCGGCTGGATGCATCGGATTACGAATTGCAGGTGCGCCAGGCCGCGGCACAGGTCAACCAGGCCGATGCCTTGCAGAAGCAGGCGCGCTCGCAATATGAGCGCGTGCGCGAGCTTTACGAATCGCGCAACGCCAGCAAGAGCGAGCTGGACCAGGCCCGGGCCGCATTTGAGTCGGCTGAAGCCCAGCTGGCATCCGCCCAAAAAACGCTGGAAATGGCGCGCTTACAGGTGGCTTACTGCTCGCTGACCGCGCCGTTCGACGGCGCTATCATCAGTCGGCCGGCGGAAATTTATCAGGCCGTCAGTCCGGGGCAGACCATCGCCACGCTGGCGGCGGGCGGCAACATGGAAATGGTGATTGCCGTTCCGGAATTGTTGATCAACGAGGTGCACCTGGGCGCCGCCACCGAACTGAGCCTGGATGCCTTGCCTGGCCGGAAATTTGATGCCGTGGTCAGTGAGGTAGGTGTGGCTACTACCTCAGGTAAAAGCGCTTATCCGGTACGGCTGACCATGCTGGAGTCGGTGCCGGAGATGCGCAGCGGCATGGTCGGTGAGGCCCGGCTGGCATTCGCGGAGGACCGGGGGGTGTTGCATGTGCCGCCGGTCTGCGTGGTCAGTCGGCCGGACGGCACGCGCTTTGTCTGGGTGGTCACGCCGGCCGGCGACCGGGCGGAGCAGCGCACGGTGCGGCCCGGCGCCCTGACGTCAACGGGCTTGCAGATACTTGAAGGCCTGCAGACGGGTGACCTGGTGGTGATGCGCGGTGTCCATCGCATCGAGGAAAACAGTGTCCTGCGGATTGTCGAGGACGAAGGTACAGACGCCGCGCAATGATGTTGGGAGCAACTCCATGAATATTGCAGCCTGGTGCATTAAGAACAACCGGACTTCTTTGACCGGCCTGGTTTTGATCGCCGCCCTGGGGCTGACGGCCTATCGGACCCTGCCGCGCCTGGAAAGCCCTGAATTCATCATTCGCTCGGCAATGGTCATCACCCATCTGCCGGGCGCCGCCCCGCTGAAGGTGGAGCAACTGGTGACGGACAAGCTGGAGGAAAAGCTCCAGGAGATGCCCGAACTGATCAAGATCGAATCCCAGTCCATGACCGGCATTTCCCTGATCACCTTGGAGGTCGACACCCGCTACAAGCAGATGGCGCCGATCTGGCAGAAACTGCGCAACAAGGTGGAAGATGTGCGGCCGGTGCTGCCCGAAGGCGTGCAGGGGCCTTTTGTCAACGACGAGTTCGGCGATGTCTTTCCCTTGCTGGTTGCGATCACCGGCGATGGCTACAGTTACCGCGAATTGAAGCATCACGCGGATGATGTGCGCGGTGAGTTGCTGCGCCAGCCGATGGTGGCCAAGGTGGAGATTTTCGGCGCCCAGGCTGAGCGGATTTTCGTAGAGTTTTCCAATGCGCGGCTGGCGGAAGCCGGACTGTCGCCCCACCAGTTGATCGACATGCTGTCCGCCCAGAATGCGCTGCAACCCGGCGGCAGCGCGCGGGTGGGGTCGGAACGCCTGATTATCGAGACGACCGGTGAATTTCGTTCGCTGGAAGATATCCGGCGCACCGCCATTCATCTGCCCGGCCATGACGGAGCGGTTTATCTGCAGGACATAGCCGAAATTCATCGCGGTTTTGTGGATCCCCCGGAAATGCTGACGCGTTACAACGGCGCCGAGGCCCTGTTGCTGGCCGTGTCCATGGCTGAAGGCGGCAAGGTCACGGAAATGGCCGCGGGCATCCGACGCCGGATCGAAGAATTGCAGGGGCAGATGCCCTGGGGCGTGGATTTGGAGGTGTTTTTCGGCCAGGACAAGTATGTGGCCCGGGCTATCAACGATTTCATGGTGAACCTGCTGGAGGCCTTCCTTTTTGTCGTGGTGATCATGTTTGTTTTCACCGGCTGGCGCACGGGCGTGATCACCGGGGCGCTGGTGCCGATGGCCATGTTGATGTGTCTGGCGCTGATGCCGTTCTTCGGGATATCCCTGCAGCAGGTCTCGATTGCGGCTTTGATCATTGCCCTGGGCATGCTGGTGGACAACGGCGTGGTGACCAGTGAAAACATTCTTGTGCGCCTGGGGCAGGGCGAGGAACGCCTGGCGGCGGTGCGCAATGCGGTGACGGAATTATGGCTGCCGATGCTGACCTCATCGCTTACGACCATCTGCGCCTTCCTGCCGATTGCGCTGGCGGATTCGGATGTAGCCGAATATTGTTTTTCGCTCTTCCAGGTAGTGGTCATCACCCTGCTGAGCTCCTGGGTCCTGTCCATCACTTTTATTCCCATGCTGTGTTACTACCTGCTGCAACCGACCGGCGGGCGGCAGACTTTTGAAAATATTTTCTATCGCCACTACCGGGTCCTGCTCGTCTGGGGGCTGCGTCGCCGTGCGCTTTTCTGTCTGCTGGTACTGATCCTGTTCGGTGGCGCCATCTGGGGTTTTCGCTACGTACCCAGCATTTTTTTTCCACCCAACGAGCGTGAGATGCTGCTGGTGGATTTCTGGCTGCCTTACGGCACGGATATTACCGTTACCGCGGAACGCCTGGCCCGGCTGGAACAGCACCTGCTGGAGCAGCCGGAACGGGTGGAAAGTGTGGCCAGCTTCATAGGCTCCGGCGGTCCGCGCTGGTACCTTTCGCTGGATATCGAGCAGGATAATCCCAATTATGCCAACTTGGTTCTGACCCTGAGTTCCTTCGACCAGGTGGCCGGGATGCAACGGGATCTGGAAGAGTTTCTTGCAAGCGAGTTCCCGGATGCCCGCTGCTTCATCAAGCAGTTGGAAAACGGTCCGCCGGTCGGCGCGCCCATCAAGGTGCATATTTCCGGCAAGGAGGTGGATGATCTGTATCAGGTTCGTGAGCGCATAGCGGAAGCCATGGCCCGGATTCCCGGAATGGCCAACATCCGGGATGACTGGGGGGAGTGGACTAAGAAGCTGGTCGTTGACGTCAACCAGGACAAGGCCAAGCAGTCCGGTTTCAGCAGCGAGGATGTGGCCCTGTCCCTGCAGACCCAGATAAGCGGTCTGCCTGTCACCCAATACCGTGAAAACAAGGATCTGATTCCCGTGGTCATGCGTTCCGACCGGGCGCATCGTGAAGATCTGGGCAAGCTTGAAAGTCTTGCGATTTATTCCGATGCCATGGGGCATAATGTGCCGCTATTGCAACTGGCCCGGGCGGAGCTGGACTGGCAGCCCAGCAACATCCGTCGCCGTAATCGCCAGCGCAGCATGACCTTGATGGCTGAGGTGCAGGGACGTTACGCCTCGGCAGCGTTGGCGGAAATTATGCCCGTCGTGGCGGATATGGAGGCGGCGGCGGACTGGCCGGCGGATTGCCGGACGGAGTTCGGCGGTGAGGATGCCGAGAGCGCCAAGGCGCAGTCGGCGATTATGGCAATCGTGCCGCTGGCGGCCGGGTTGATGGCGTTGATATTGATCGGGCAGTTTAACTCCATCCGCCGGCCGGCCATCATTCTGCTGACCATCCCCCCGATGATTGTCGGCATTGTGCCCGGGTTGATTCTGACGCGGGCGCCCATGGGGTTCATGGCATTTCTGGGTATGATCAGCCTGATGGGGATCATCGTAAACAACGCGATCATGATGATTGATCGGATCGAGATCGAGCGGACCCACGGGCAGAGCCCGATGGATGCCCTGGTGGTTGCGGCCCAGCGGCGTTTGCGGCCGATCATCGTCACGGCCACCACCACCGTGGTCGGGTTGCTGCCGCTGTCGTTGCAGGGCGGCGAGATGTGGCGGCCCATGGCCAACACGATCATGTTCGGGTTGGCCTTTTCCACCCTGTTGACCCTGCTCTTGTGCCCAGTTTTGTATGCCCTGTTCTTCAAGATACATGCCGGCGCTTACCGCTGGGATCCGCGGGTGCTGGACAAGACGGCGGATATGTAGCCGGGTCCGCCCGCGGTTATTTGCCAAGCGCCAGTTTGGGCAGGGAGAAACGCATGGTCTTCAGCGGGTCAACCACCTGGCAGACGCCCAGTTGCCCCAGCAGACTCATCCGCCGCGCCGCTGCGTTGGGCGTTATGCCGCCGTTGGTCAGGAAGCGATGCGCCTTTTCCAGGACCAGCGGTTCGCATTCGTCCAGGGTCAGGGCCGAAGCGAGAAAGTGGAAATGATCGGCGGTCTCCACGCAGGGGGTGGGTATGTGTCGGTCGCCCGGGCCGGCCCGCAGCGTGATTTCACCGGCGACTTCGGCGCCGCAGATGCAGACCTCGCCGTCACCCATCAGGGCGTGCAGGTCACCCATGGACAGCAGCGCCCCCGGCGCCTGCACCGGCAGGTAAACCACGGCGCCGGCGGTGATGAGATTGCAGTCCATGTTGCCGCCATGTTCGCCGGGCGTGCCGTTCAAGATCGGTTCACCGGCCGGCGCCGTCCCGATCACGCCGATCATGGGGTTGAGCGGCAGTTCCAAACCATGGTCCAGAATCAGGCGGCCGTCGCGGATGGGCAGGATGGTGGTTTCGGCTTCGGGAATGAACCGGCCCAGCGCTCCGGAGCCCGGCTCCAGGCACATGACGGCAAAGTCCCGGACGCTGATAGCCAGAATTTCCACCCGCAGGACATCGCCCGGGGCCATGTCGGCGATGTACACCGGCCCGGTGGCGGGATTGACCGAGTCCCACATTTCGCGGGTGAACTTGTCATCGGGCGACTGCAGGCGACCACTGTAACAATCCTGTACGGCCAGCTTGAATATTTCACCGGGTTGGACGGTGGCTACGGGTGGATGGGTGGCCGCCATGGTCCGCTGGGCCTGATCGCTTTTGATCTTGAGCATATTTACCCCCTAAGATGCGCTTACAATAAATGGGCCTGCAGTTCATGGTAAGCTTCTATGTAAGCCGCGGCTGACCAGGCCTGATAAGCCTTGCCCATGGGCAGGCCAGTGACGCCGTGGCACCATTCGTTGAATTCCCACTCGCGGTCATGGCCCTGTCGGTTCAACTGGGCCAGCATGGACAATTCATGCAGCGCGCGATCACGATGGCCCAGCCGGTGCATGAACCGGACCCAGCAACCGCCCACCAGTGGCCAGACGCCGCCATTATGGTAATGGTGCGGCAGGTTGAGGCCCGAAGCCTGCATGAAACGCAGGGAGCGCTGGGCCCGCGGCATGTCGGTGACATTGAAGAGCAGGGCCAGAACATTGCCGAAGACATCACAGCGCCAGTCAAAGCTGAAGGGACTGACGGCGGCGATCAGATACCAGGCGTCGCCCAGGGTATACTGCATGTCGGCGAAACTCAAAGACAGCCCCTCGGTTTTCTGGGTGGTGGGCCAGAACTGCCTGAGGATGGCCTGCTTGATGACCTCCGCCTTGTGCAGTATCCGCGCCGCCTGTTCAAAGTCGCGCAACAGTTCCAGCGTGCGCGCGAAGACAATATTGGCGCGGTACCAGAGCACCTCATCGTATAGAATATTATAACTGCGGCCGAACAGATCGGTCCAGTCGCCGCCCTCGGGGATCTCCAGCAGGCCATCTACATTGGAATCCTGGGAATTCAACCATTCCATGGACTTTTCGAGTTTACCCTTGTTGCGTTGCAGGAATCGCGTATCGCCGGAGACCAGTGCGTATTCACCGGCGGCGATGACCACCCACAGTCCGCTGTCGATGGAACTGATTCCGCCAATGCCTGAATAATCAGCCGCACCGGTTTCAATGTGGACATATGACGGGAACTGGCCGTGGGGCGACATGTGCTGGAACAGGGTCTGCAAGGTATGCCGCTGGCAGTCGCGAATTTCATGATCATCCAGGCCGAGGGTGCCGATCAAGGTGATCGAGCCGTCGCGGCTCCAGATGCTGCGGTAATTCTGATCGGTGCCGACGGTTTCATTGTCATGCAGGGAGCAGGCGGAAAATCCCGCCGGCGTGATGTTCTTGCGGATGGCGGCGATGGCTTGATCGTAGGCGGTGCGTATGAGGGCAACCTGTTCGGCGCTCAGCGAATGTAGCTGGATGTCAGCAGTTGCCGTCCTGGCCCGGCTCCGCCGTCGCGGCGTATGCGCTTTTTTCAGTATGCGGTTCAGCGCCGTTTCTTCCAGCAGCCCGAAATGCACCAGGCCTTCCACCAGGCCTTCCTCGTTGTTCCGTTTGGCCTGGTAAACGGGTAGTTGCAGCGAAGCCTCCAGCAGTTCAGGTTGCGCATTTTCCAGAACAATCCCGTGAATGCCGTCGATCTGCAACACGGGGATGTCATTGGACGTGTAGGCGGCGGCAAAGGTGTCCTTGGCGGCGATCTGCTCGTTTTTCAGCAGCCAGCTCAGGGCCGCGCCCTTGTTGGCGCGGCGCGGCAGGATGTCCAGGTCGCGGGCGTAGTGGTAAATCAGGTTGACGGCCTGCCCGGCCGCTTCCAGCAGGTGTTTGAGCTGTTCGAGTTGAGCCGGCGAGGCGTTGTAATAGTACCAGCTGGATTTAAAAGGTCCCTGGTAGGTCGCCGGCCTTTTTTCAATCTGTTCGAAGCTGGAAACAATTTCCTCCACCCGGGCCAGGTCCCATTCCGGAACTCCCCGCTTGTTGAAGTTGCGCAGCAATAGTTTTCCGGTCGAATCGAAAATTCTGGCGCCGAGGCCGGAAATGATGTAGTCCGGCCGGAGCAGTTGGCCGTCCTTGATCATGTGCTGGACATCTTCCAGTAGGCGGCCGGTGTTGTAACACAAGCGTATATGGGGGTTGCGGCTGCGGACAGCTTTCCAAGCAGCTTGAAACAACGATGGGCGCTCCCCTCCGTCGATGGTCATGATGTCGATGGGTGTGACGAGCAATTGTTTAGGCATTCCTGTTCTCCGGGACGGTGTGTTTATTAAACATGCTAACATAATTTCCCCGGCGTGGTAAGATGTTTGTTTTTTGCCGGGCGAATGTGATAAATTCTTACAGCAATAACGGCGGACATTATCACATAGCAGGGAGAAGTGCGGCCATGTCCGGAAATGATAATATTACCCTGATGGGGTTCATGGGAACCGGCAAGAGCAGCACCGGCCGCTGTCTGGCGACGGCGCTGATGCGCAAATTCGTGGACATGGATGCCCTCATCGAGCAGCGGGAAGGATGTCCCATCAACCGGATTTTCCGGGAGCGCGGCGAGGCCTCTTTCCGTGAGTTGGAGCGCGGGCTGGTGGCGGAATTGTGCGCCCGGCGGGGGCTGGTGATTGCCGCCGGCGGTGGCGTGGCGTTGGATCAGGACAATCT
>JAIVGW010000241.1 GCA_020201415.1 Lentisphaerota bacterium | reverse complement strand
GCTGACATCTGCCGGGCCGTGGACCTGCCGCTGGTGGCCGACGTGCATTTTGACTATCGGTTGGCCCTGCAGGCGCTGCAGGCCGGCGTGGCCGGCCTGCGGATCAATCCGGGCAACATCGGCAATCGCGACCGGGTGCGCGAAGTGGCGCGGGCTGCCGCGCAGCGCGGTGTGCCGATCAGGATCGGTGTCAATGCCGGCTCTTTGGAAAAGGATATCCTGGCCCGGCACGGCGCGCCTACGGCCGCGGCCATGGTGGAGAGCGCCCAGCGGCATGTGCGCATTCTGGAGGATCAGCAGTTTTATGATATCAAGCTGTCGGTCAAAGCTTCGGATTTGACCCGCACCGTACAGGCCTACCGACGGCTGGCCGCCTTGACGGATTATCCGTTGCATCTGGGCGTCACCGAGGCCGGCACGTTACTGGCGGGCGCCGTGCGATCGAGCGCGGCCCTGGCCCTGTTGCTGGCTGATGGCATTGGCGACACCATCCGGATATCTCTGACCGAGCATCCGCTCCAGGAAGTGCGTGCCGCCCAGGCCCTGTTACGCAGTCTGGAATTGGCGCCGCCCGGCCCGGCGGTAGTGGCCTGTCCGACCTGTGGACGCGTGGAAATAGATGCCGTATCCCTGGCGCATCGCGTGGAGCAGGCCCTGGAGAAACTGGCGGGTGAGTTTCCCGGGGCTGTCTGGCCGGTGGTGGCGGTCATGGGTTGCATGGTCAACGGACCCGGCGAGGCGCGGGAGGCCGACCTGGCTGTGGTCGGCGGCCGCGGTTGCGTGGCGCTGTATGCCGCGGGCCGGCACCAGGCCACCATGTCCGAGGATGAGGTGCTGCCGGAATTACTGAGGCTGGTGCGGTGTTTTCTGGCGCAGCATCCGGAAAAACCGGGAGGTGCGGCATGAGCGCGCCTGCGCAGCATCCCGTTCCCGGAAGCCGCATGGCGCTGCATTGCGGCGATTTGGTTGAATTCAGTCTGGTGCCGCCGCCCGGGTTGGAGGGCGCGGCCTGGTTGCGCACTAATCTGGGCCGGGACGATTTACGTCGGCGTGAAATCATCGCCGCGCCCGGCGCGCCGCGTCCGGCCCGCGATTGGTGGGATGTGCCCATGTGCCGGACGGATAGCGGGGCATGGCGGGTAAAATTGCCTTTGTTGCAGCCCGGTCATTTCCAGGCCAAGTGTTTTTTTCTGCCGCAGGACGGCCTAACACCGGTTTGGCCTGATGGCGAAAACGTTGGATTGAATGTGCATCCGGCCGCGCATGTCTGTGCGACGCTGGCGTACAACGCCTTTGTGCGCCAATTCGGCCGGTCCGCCAGTCTGCCGCCTTTGGCGGGCTTTGATCTGGCGCGCCTGGATCAAGCCGGTTATAACGTCATTCCACCCTCCGGTACGTTTCGCGACCTGGCGCGCGAGCTGGATTTTATCATCGGCCGGCTGGGATGCCGGGTGTTGCTGCTGATGCCGATCCATCCCACCCCCACGGTTTACGGTCGGATGGGGCGTTACGGCAGTCCCTACGCGGCCCTGGATTTTTTTGATGTGGATCCCGCCCTGGCCGAGTTTGATCGTCGTCGCACGCCAATGGAGCAGTTCCAGGAGCTGGTGGACGCGGTACATGCAAGGCGTGCGAGGATCTGGCTGGACCTGGCCATCAACCATACGGTTTCCGCTGCGATGCGGCCTACATGATTCCAACGGCTGTCTGGGAATATGTGGTGGCCAGGGTGCGCGATGAGTTCCCCGAGACTTTCTTCCTGCTGGAGGGGCTCGGCGGCAGCCTGGAGGCCACCATCAGCCTGTTACATGATGCCAATCTGAACGGGGCCTATTCCGAAATCTTTCAGAATTATGATCGGAATTCCCTGGAACATTACCTGCCGTTGGCGCAGCGCATGGCTGAAGAAAACGGCCTGATGATGCATTTTGCCGAAACGCATGACAATGAGCGTCTGGCGGCCCGCTCGCCGGCGCATGCCCGCCTGCGCACGGCTCTGGCGGCCTTGACTTCCATCAACGGCGCCTTTGCCTTTGCCAACGGCGTGGAATGGCTGGCTCGGGAAAAGATCGACGTGCATGGCCGCTCCGACCTGAATTGGGGTGGGGCGGATAATATCGTGGATTGGGTGCGTCGATTACAGGCCTTGTTGCGGACTCACCCGGCCTTTTTCCCCGGCGCCGACATGCGACAGATTCAGCGCGGTCCGGGGAATGCCCTGGCAGTGTTGCGCCGGCCGGCGGCCGGCGCCGACCCGTTGCTGGCGCTGATCAACCTCGATGAAGACCAACCGGTTGATCTGAGTTGGCCCGCCGCGGAATTCAGCCCACCGGCCGGCCGGGCGCAGGACCTGTTGAGCGGGGAAACCGTGCGGTTATTGCCGGCTGCCAAGGATCATCTGCGCCTGCGGCTGGCGCCGGCGCAGGTATGCTGTCTGACGGGCGATGCTGCCGTCCTGCAAGTGCTGGCCGACGCTGAAGAGCAGGCCGGCCTGCCGCCGGCAAGGGTGGATCGCCAGCTTTTGCGGCACAAAGTGATGCAGATTTACAACGCGTTCCGCGGGTTTACGGGTCTGCGGGATCGGCAGGTAAATGACTGGACGGATCTGCTGCAGGAGGATCCCGCGGCCTGCTGCCGCCGGTTGACGCCCGCGGGCGTGGATTGCGTTACCCGCTGGCAGGCTCCCCGGGACTGCCGGCGTTTGATGATGGTGCCCGCCGGGCACTGCCTGCTGTCGATCATGTCCCATCCCTTCCGTCTGCGTCTTGATGCAGCCGGGCGGGTCCTGGCCCAGGAGGATTCTTTGCCGATGGCTGACGGCAGCCATTTTGTTTTGCTGCCGCCACAGGCGGTGCGGCGTGAAATAAATTGCGATCTGCGGGCGATTCTTTACGCGCCCGGCAAGGTTGAAAAGCTGCGCGGCCGATTGTTGTACCTGCCGACCGCTGAGCGGGCCTGTGTGCCGCGGGTTGCCTTCGCGCCGGAGCGCAGGGAGCGCTTGATGTATCTGGGCGTCAACGACCGCGGCGGGATGTCGCGCGCGGCGGTGGCTTGGGGCGAGCTTTACAGCCGTTATGATGCCCTGCTGGCGGCCAACCTGCATCCGCGCCATCCGGAAAACAGGCGTGTGCTATTCACGCGCTGCCGCGCCTGGCTGGTTTATCGCGGATATTCGCGCGAATTGAACAGGGTTTGCCTGAATGGCTTTCAAACCACGGATCGGGAGGGTGTCTGGTCGTTTCTGGTGCCTTTCGGCGCCGAGGGCCATGTGCGGTTGCAACTGCATTTGAGTATGAGTCAGGATGCCAATGCTCTGCATTTGTTGTTTAAACGTTTGCCGGCAGACCGTGATGTGCGGGCCTTGCCCGACGACGCTCCGGCCAGGCTGGTGCTGCGCCCTGACATCGAAGATCGTGATTTCCATGAAGATACTCTGGCCTATGCCGGGCCGGAACACAGTTGGCCGGCGGCGGTCAGCGCCATGCCGGACGGGTTTGTCTTTGCGCCGGCGCCGGAGCGGAAGCTGTGCCTGCGCCTCTCGCGGGGGGTTTATCATGCGGCGCCGGAATGGCAATACATGGTACAGCACCCGGTGGAAGCAGAACGCGGTTTGCGCGATCATTCGGATCTGTTCAGTCCCGGCTATTTTACGGCCGACCTGGTTGCGGCTGACGAAGTCCGCCTGACGGCCGATACCGATCGGGGCGTGACGCCTCCGCCGCCCGCCGGACGACGCAGACGTCTGTTGTCGGATGCCCTGGCGCAGGCTTTGCGCTGTTACGTGGTGCGGCGTGATGAATTAAAGACGGTGATTGCCGGGTACCCCTGGTTTCTGGACTGGGGGCGCGACACGCTGATCTGCGCCCGTGGCATGATTGCCGCCGGTATGCTGGATGAGGTGCGCCAGATTATCTTGCAATTCGCCGCCTTTGAAGAGCGCGGAACGCTGCCCAACATGATCAACGGCGATGAAACCGCCAATCGTGACACATCCGATGCGCCTTTGTGGTTAGTGGCGGTCTGTGCCGATTGGTGTCGTGCCGCCGGGGATCGGGAGCTGTTGAATACGCCGGTCGGACGGCGCAGTCTGCGGGAAGTGCTGGTCGGAATACTGTCCGGCTACCGCCGCGGCACACCCAACGGTATCCGGATGGATCGTGAAACCGGTCTGATCTACAGTCCGGCGCATTTCACCTGGATGGACACCAATCATCCCGCCGGCACAGCGCGCGCCGGTTATCCTGTGGAGATTCAGGCCTTGTGGTGGGCGGCGTTGGACTTTCTGGGCGCTGATGACGCCCGCCCGGTCTGGCGGCGCCTGGCGGCGCGTGTGCGCGATAATATCAGGGCGCTCTACTGGGATGCCACCCGCGGATTCCTGAGCGACTGCCGCCACGCCGCGTCCGGGCAATCCGCGCATGAAGCGCGGCCGGACGATGCCCTGCGGCCCAATCAGCTGCTGGTTGTAACCCTGGGGGTTCTGGCTGATGAGGAAATCGGGCGCGCCGTGTTGCAAGCCTGTGAGGAGTTGCTGGTGCCGGGAGGTCTGCGGAGTCTGGCGGACCGGCCGGTGCAACATCCCCTGCCGGTATTTTTCAAAGGGCAACTCTTAAACGACCCCGAGCATCCCTACTGGCCGCGTTATGAGGGCGAGGAGGACACACACCGGAAACCGGCCTATCATAACGGCACCGCCTGGGGCTGGTTGTTTCCTGCTTTCTGCGAAGCCTGGTTCAGGGTGTATGGCCCGGCCGGGCGCCCGGCCGCCCTTTCATGGCTGGCCGGTGGCATACGGACCGCGATTGTCCGGGGCTGTGTCGGCCATCTGCCGGAAATCATGGATGGCGATTATCCGCATCAACCGCGGGGCTGTGATGCCCAGGCCTGGAGCTGTGCGGAAAGTTTCCGGGTGTTGCGTTTGCTGGAACAGAACGAAAACCCTGCGACAGTCTCCAGGTAGCATTTAGCGGGGGCCGAGGCGCCATCAGGATGAGGCCGGTTCCGTGAGTCCCTTCTCCTGCATGGCGGCCCGTCGGCTGAGGCGCACCCTGCCGCGCTCGTCGATGCCGATGCATTTCACCCACATCTGATCACCCGGCTTGCATATATCTTCGACCTTGTTTACGCGGAAGTCGGCCAATTCGCTGATATGCACCAGCCCGTCCTTGCCGGGTAGGATTTCCACGAAGGCGCCGAATTCCTTGACGCCGCTGACGACCCCGTCATAGATGGCGCCTTCCTCGGCCTCGGCCGTGATCAGGTTCACCTCGCGTACGGCCATTTCCATGGCATTGCCGTCGGCGCTGAAAATATGCACGGAACCGTCTTCCTCGATATCTATTTTAGCGCCGGTGACTTCAGTGATACGCCGGATGTTTTTGCCGCCCGGTCCGATCAACGCACCGATCTTTTCAGGGTCGATCTTGATGACCTGTATGCGCGGTGCATGGGCACACATTTCCGGGCGCGGCTGCGCCAGGATGCTGCCCATGAATTCCAGGATCTGCAGGCGCGCGGTATGGGCCATTTTCAGCGCCTGTTCGATCAGGTCGAAGGACAGACCCCGGATTTTCAGGTCCACCTGGAAGCCGGTGATGCCTTGGCTGGTGCCGGCCACTTTGAAGTCCATGTCGCCGCAATGATCCTCGTCGCCCAGGATGTCCGTGACCATCTGGGTGCGCTGGGGATCCGTGAAGAGGCCGATGGAAATTCCGGCTACGGGCCTGGTAATAGGCACGCCGGCGTCCATCAGGGCCAAGGTGCCAGCGCAAACGCTGGCCATGGAAGTTGAGCCGTTGGAGCCCATGACTTCCGAGACCAGTCGGACGGTGTAGGGGTAATCCTTGGGCATAACCTTTTCCAGGGAACGTTCCGCAAGGGCGCCGTGGCCGATTTCGCGGCGGCCGGTGGAGCCCAGGCGTCCGACTTCGCCCACGCTGTAGGGCGGAAAGTTGTAATGAAACATGAAGGTTTTCTCGTCCGGTCCGCCGGTGATCGAATCCATCGATTGCGAATCAGACTTGCTGCCCAGAGTGACGATGCCGAGCGCCTGGGTCTCACCGCGCGCGAACAGCGACGAGCCATGGGTGCGCGGGATCAAACCGACATCGCCCTGGAGCGTCCGCAGGTCATGCATCCCGCGGCCGTCAATACGGCGGTTGTTTTCCAGGACGTTGCGGCGGGTGGTCTCAACCACCAGCAGATCCATGGTTTCGCGGAATTGCTCGTCGGTCAATTCCGGGGTGCGTTCGCGCATGGCCGATAAAAGATTTTCACGCACTTGGGCGAGGCGGGCATTGCGCGCTTTTTTCTCAGGGACCAGCAGCGCTTCGCTTAGCTCCGTGCCGGCCAGTTCCCGGGCCAGGGCCAGACGGTTGGCATCGGGTTCGAGGTCGGTGACGACCTTGTCGGGCAGGCCCAGTTTACGGCGCAGTTCGAGCTGGGCGTCAATCAACGGCAAACAGGCGGCATGGGCCGCGCGTATGGCGGTCAGCAGATCCGCCTCGCTGATTTCATCTGCTTCGCCTTCGATCATGACCATGCTTTCGCGGTTGCCTACATAGATCAAGTCCAGGTCGCTCTGCCCGCGTTCGGAGTTGGTGGGGTTCAGGACGATGTCGCCGTTGACGCGTCCGATGCGCACCGCCGCAATCGGTCCGTGGAACGGCAGGTCCGAGAGGGTCAACGCTGTGCTGGAGGCTACAATGCTCAGGATGTCGCTGTCATTCTCGCCGTCGGCTGAAAGCAGCATATTGTTGATCTGTACATCATGGTGATAGCCGGTTTGGAAGAGCGGCCGGATTGGCCGGTCGGTCAGGCGCGCGGTCAGGATTTCCTTTTCGGAAGGCCGCGCCTCGCGCTTGAAGAAGCCCCCCGGGAAAGCGCCGGCGGCGTAAAACTTTTCGCGGTATTCCACCTGCATCGGGAAAAAGTCTATGCCGGACCGCGGTTTTTCCGTGGCAGTGACGGCGGAGAAGACAATGGTTTCGCCCAACTGGACGGTGGCGGCGCCATGCGCCAGACGCGCCAGCAGACCGGTTTCAATGTGCAGGATTTGACTGCCGACTTGTGCTTCCACGGCGGTTGTGATCTTCATTATTCCTCTGGTTGTTTTTTTGTTTTTTTGTTTTAAAATGGGATTGCATCACCTTGCAGGATGCAGGCCACGGACGGAATACCGGCGGGCGTCATTCAGTGACAAAGCACGCGGGCGTGCGGGTGCCTGCCGGAGCAGGGATAGTGGGATACGGGTTGCGTTTGTTCAATGGCGCAGATTCAGCTTTTTGATAAGGTTCTGATAGCGCGCCTCGTCCTTGCGCTTGAGGTAGGCCAGCATCCGCCGCCGCGCGCTGACCAGCTTGATCAGGCCATAGCGTGAGCTGTGGTCCTTCCTGTGCAGTTTGAGATGCTCGGTCAACTGGTTGATACGGCGGGTCAGCAGCGCCGACTGGACGTCAGCGGAGCCGCTGTCTTTATCATGGAGTTGAAACTCCTGCTTTAAATCCTCTTTGGTGCCCTGAACCTGTTCCATTGCTTCTTTCCTGAATTTTACTATTTGGGTTGTTGGCGAGTATTCTAAATGATTGACTGTGCCGTGTAAAGCGTTTTTTTATGAAGTTTTTTTATGAAGGAAAAAACAGGAATGGATTTCCAGAGGCCGTTTATCAAGAATATCCGGCTATTGAGTTCAATTAGTCCTGCGCATTGCGCGGGAGGACTTTTCGTGCCTTTAGCGTGTTGCGTAGTGAATCGATAGCTGAGCAGTTACTAAAAATCGTTACAGCAGAGGTCTGAGCAAACCGCCACCCCCCCGAAGCGGTATTTTCAAGAAAGTCAATGTTTTCATGAGTTTTCTGAGAGTGGCTGACGGCAGAATTTCGTGTGTGTTTTGCTTGGTGTTCCGTGTATGGTTGAGTCATTGAACGACGAGGATCGGGACGAGGATGGAGGACGAGGATGGGGGATGACGATGTAGCTGTACGGATATCTTCGTTTTGATCTTCGTCCCGATCCTCGTCGGGTTTATCTTCGTCTCGATCCTCATCCTGATCGTCGTCGACCAGGAGTTTGAGCTTGAAGTCAACACACAAGAAACCTGCGAGGCTCAGAATTCATTCCGGCCTCTGGGCCATTCCCAGATTTTTCGGGGGGCTGAATATCCAGTATCCAAAATAAATGCCCCATCTCACTCGTTTTCCGTATGGACACATTACCGTACGCCGGTTGACGATAGCGTACGACGAGAGCGGATTACGATTCAGAAACAAGTCCGGCCGCGTGATGTCGCACGCTCCATCAGGTTTTTCGAGGATCTGAATATCCAGTATCCAAAATAAATGCCCCCATCTCACTCGTTTTCCGTTCTCGTCGTGCGATCTCGTTCACCGATTCCCTTGGGAAAGCCTATCGTCTGCTCATAGAGAGCCTTCGGACAGACTTATGATCAATGCATGGACACATTACCGTACGCCGGTTGACGATAGCGTACGACGAGAGCGGATTACGATTCAGAAACAATGCGGGATCCAGCGAAAACACTTGGAGATTTGGCGGTTTGGCAGAAGGCTCATTCTGTTGCCATTATTCTAAAGCGACGGCCATCTGGAATTTCTTGTTTTTTATGGCGATTATGGCAGAATGAGCCAGTATGAAATGTGAATGCAAAAATGAGATCTGCCATCGCCGGCATGCTGCGGTCAAGCTCGTGCCGCCCGCGCCGCCGCTGCGGGTGGTGCTGCTGGAGCCGGAAATTCCACCCAACACCGGCAATATTGCAAGACTGTGCGCGGCCACCGCCACCCCCCTGCATCTGGTCGGACCGCTCGGTTTCAAATTGACTGATGCGGCGGTGCGCCGGGCCGGATTAGACTATTGGCATGAGGTGCAATTGACCCGGCATGCCGATATGCGGGATTTTTTCAGAGCGGTTCCGCCGGAGCAGTGTCATTTTTTCAGCACGTCCGGCCGCCGTTCCCATACCAGTGCGGCATATGTTCCCGGCGCGGCTTTGGTTTTCGGCAGCGAATCACGCGGTCTGCCGGATGATTTGCTGGCGGCGCATGCCGCACGGGTCTGGTCCATCCCCATGTTCCGGGGCGGAGTGCGCTCGCTCAATCTCGCGACAGCGACGGCGGTGGTGTTATATGAGGCTCTGCGTCAACTGCGGGCCTGGTCGTCGTGAATCTCGGCCGAGCGGGAAAAATTCCGGCGCTGCCTTGCGGGCTGTTCCCATGCGCATTACATAGGCTGCAGGGAGCGCGGCGGCCCGAAAACTTCACGCCATAGTGCCGCCTGCCGCCGGCCGACCGGCGTGCGCAGGTCGCTGGTCAGATAATGCGCACGCCGGCCGTCGCTGGTTTTTTGGCGCAGGGCCGGCAGGGAGGGCATGGCCATGCCGCCGCGCATGGGCATTTTTGTTTGCGCTACGTTTTGACGTCCTCTGCGCACGAGCATGTTGGGCGCCTGGCCTTTCAGGACTTTCAGCGTCGGGGTCACAT
>JAIVGW010000206.1 GCA_020201415.1 Lentisphaerota bacterium | reverse complement strand
CCTGAAATACAGCGCCGGCAGGTCCTCGAAATGATCCGCCGCGACCGCAACCACCCTTGCATCATCATGTGGAGCATGGGTAACGAAACCGACAATGCCGCCGATGGACGCTGGGCGCGCGCGGAAGATCCCACCCGCATCATCCACTACCGCAAGGTGAAAGGCCCCACGCCGGCCTGCGATCATTCGCACCTCAATCTCGATATGGAAAACCTCCTGCGCTGCACCGTGCGCGGCTGGTGGGAGCCCGCCGCCATGGATCCGGATTGCGCGCCGCTGCCGCAGGACAATCCCAGCGGGCAGATCACCGGCACGGAAGCCTGGCAGCATGCCGGCGCGCGTATGCGTGACGTCAATATCCGCGCGCGCATCGACGACGATACCGTTGCCTGGATTTATGCCGATCACGGCGCGGGGCGGATTTATCGTAACTGTCCCTTGAAACACATCAATCCCAAAGGCTGGGTTGATCCTTATCGCCAGCCCAAGCAGATATATTGGCTGTGGCAGGCCAACCACAGCCGGCGGTTGATGGTGCATGCGCGCGATTATTTCTGGCGGCCGGCCCAGCTCGGAAGCGTGCGCGACATCGTGGTCGATTCCAACGGCGAATCGGTCGCGCTTTATGTCGATGAAGAACTCATCGGCGAGCGCCGCCCTTCCCGTGATAACCTGTTTTCCGTGGTGTTTGAACAGGTCCTGGTGCGGTGTGGCGTGTTGCGCGCCGTGGCCCGGCGCGGCGCCGATACTGCCGTTCACGAGGTGCCCATGTCCGGGCCCGCCACCGCGTTGCGGCTGCGCGCCGATCCTCAGGTAATCACCGCCGACCGCGCCGGCATTGCCCTGATCACCGTGGACGTGGTGGACGGGCAGGGGGTGCCGGTAATCGGCGCGCGCCCGACCATCACCTGGCGGGTTGACGGCCCTGGCCGGCTGCTGGCGCCGGAAGTATTTGAATCAGAAATCGATCGGCGGGAAGAGTTGAACGGAACTTTTTACACCGTTATCCCGGTCTTTATGCCGGTGCGCTCCCGCGGGACGCCTGGCGCCATTCGAATAACGGCCGCATCGCCGGGCCTGTGTGCCGCGGAAGTCCTGGTTGAGAGTCGGCCCCCCGCGCCTGCGCCTGATGATGGCATTGTCGAGCCGCAACTGGCCGAATCGGCGGAGATTTCCGCGAAACAACCTCAGGACGTGCGCCGCCGCGATGAAGCGGCAACAATGTTTTTTGCCGACATTGACACCGGGTCCACCGATCGGGATACGATTCGGCGTCGATTATGGCAGAAGTTCGAGGCCGTGGCGGCCTTACGGCGGGACGATCAGTCAGCCGACGCGCTGGTCGAGCATCTGACCGACCTGGCGCTGGCCAACCAGGGCGTGCTGATTGCCGATGACGCCAATTTCCATCTGTGCCGGTTGCTCCGCGAACAGGTTTCCAAAAAAGCATAAAACAGTCTAAAACTGCCATGCTATTCACCGCCAGGCAGCTGCGCCCTCCCGTATGATGTCATACACTGCTTGACGTTATTTTGGACTGCGGCGGCTTGACGCCGCTTTTCGCCTGAAGCATTTATCATAACCCCAGGATTCCAGTCCGCAGTTTTGGGGCCTGCCCAAAACTGCGGACTGAAAAATGGCCACCTTAAAAACAATCC
>JAIVGW010000240.1 GCA_020201415.1 Lentisphaerota bacterium | reverse complement strand
TACGCCGAGGAAGACATCAATGACTGGCTGGATGAGGATTTGGCAGCCAAGGCCCTGGCCCTGCGGGGAGAGGCCTATTATCATCTGAAGGATGGGGAGCAGGCGCGCGCTGATTTGGAGCAGGCGCAGAAACTCGCTCCTTCCCAAAGTATCTTGGCGATGCTGGCCGATAATGAACTCAATAATTGTGAAAATCCCGAGCGGGCTCTGGAATGGCACCGGGCGGTGCTGGACTTCCGGGGCAGCACATCCTCAAGAATTATGTCGCGATCCTATCTTCAGTCCGCGAGCATTCTGCGTGAGGCCAAACGCTATGAAGAGGCTCTGGCTATACTTAACGAAGCCGGGCCTGAGGATATGACCGGTTCCAGCGCCTATAGTTACTACTCCGCCATCGGTGGGGTGTTGCGGGACCAGGGGCGTACTGATGAAGCCTTGAAGACTTATCGACAGGCGTTGGAAATCGAGGGTATGAGTGACCGGCATAAGGAGTTATTACAGGAGGCCATTGCGGCCATTGTTAGTCCGGCCGCGTGATGTCGCACGCTCCATCAGGTTTTTCGAGGATCTGAATATCCATGGACATTGTATTTCGATGTTCTCAGAGACAAGTATAGGCCCCGGAGCGGCCCGGATGATGCAACTTGAAACTTTTTCAATCGTTATCCGCTCTCGTCGCACGCTCTCGTCGGCCGGTTGACGATAGCGCACGACGAGAGCGGAATACGAGTTTGGAAAACCGTGAAATTACACGTTAGTCCTTAATCCTGTTGAACGCATAGTAGTAATAACCTGTAACAGAGGTGGCAGTTGAATAAAATTATTGGTGCCGTATGTTTGTTGAGTGTGTTTGCAGTCAACATGATTCATGCGGCGCCAAGGCCGATGATCATTGAAGATGGTCGGGCGCAGGCTGTGATTGTCACGGCTGAAAATCCAGTCCGTACCGTGCAATTGGCGGCTGATGATTTACAGTTATACCTGGAGAAAATCAGCGGGGCCAGGCTGGCCATCACCAATGCTCCGGACCCATCCATGCCGGTGACCCTCTACGTGGGGCGCAGTCCCCATACCGATGCCCTGGGGATTACCGCGGCGGGCTTGCAATATGACGCCTTCCGGCTGGTTGCCGGCCCGGATTACCTGGTGATGATTGGGCGCGATGATGATTTCGTGCCGCGTGGGCCGCATGCTAAGTCTCGCAAAGAGGCTCCTCAAGCACAGGCGGAATGGGATGAATTGACCGGGGGCCTGTGGCGCCTGCCATACGATAATCTGTGGCGCCGTTACAATGGAGCCGTGGGCGTTTGCGCGCATGATGGCGCCGGCTCTTTCAACGCCGTCTGCGAATTTTTGCGCGGCCTGGGTGTGCGCTGGTACATGCCGGGCGAGTTGGGCGAGGTGGTGCCAGATTTGGCGGACATTCCTTTGCCGGCGATCGACCTCACGGTTAAACCGGATTATGCCGTGCGCCATTGGCACGGATCCTACATGGCCTATGCTCCTGAAACGGTCATGTGGGAGATGCGACAGGGGATGAACTCGGGCTACGAGGTGCTGGGGGCGGGCATGCATGTGCATGGCATGCGTCTGCTGATGGGGCGCCCCGAGATGTTCTCGGCCCATCCGGATTATTACGCGGTTTTCGCCGGTCAGCGTGATTCGCATCATGCTTGTTTCGCCTCGGAAGGATTGGTGCAGGAATCGGCCAGATTTGCCCGGGCCGTCTTCGATATCCTGGGCGAACCGGTGGTCTCACTCTGGCCGAACGACGGTCTGCGCCAGTGCCAGTGCGAAAAGTGCTGGGGGCAGAATCCTTCCGATTTTGCGTGGGGATTCATCGACCGGGTGGCGCGAGAGGTATACAAGACTCATCCTGATAAATTCATCAGCGGGGGCGCTTACGCCGCCTATCGTCAACCACCGCCAAACATCGCGCGTTTTTCGCCAAACGTGCTGGTGTTTCTGGCGGCGCATCGTCCGGGATTGGATCAGGATGAGACCTGGGCGGAACGCGAGGCGCTGGTGGCCGGCTGGCTGGAGCGCACCGGGCCGGGGCGGTTGATCCGTAATTCGAACAATTATTACGATATGGTGGTGCATCCACGCAGTTTTGATCGTGAATTAAAGGCGTTGCAAGAGGTTTCATTGGGTGATTGGAACGAAGTGCGCCGTAAAAGTCCCGCCCGGGGTGAGCCGGTGGTCTGGCTGACGCCGGGGATTGATCATCTCAATCAATACGTCAATGCGCGCCTGTTGTGGGATGCTGATCTGGACCTTGATGCGCTTTTTGATGAATATTATACGCTGTTTTACGGGCCGGCCCGGGATGCAATGCAGGCGGCCTGGGAGTTTGCCGAAGCCGGCTATAAGCGCACCGGCCGGGCGCGGTTCGAACTGCCGGAGCGTATACGTTTTCTGGAACTGTTGCAACAGGCCCGGGCGCAGGCCGGCGACACGGTGTATGGCGCGCGCATTCAGTTGATCATGGACGAAATCGGTGAGCCGGACCAGTTGCGCCGTCAATGGGAAGAACAGCAGGCCGCCGCGCTGCGCCCGGATGTGCCGCTGGCCATAGGTCGCGATCTCGGCGGCGACGGCCCCGCACGTGAATATAAGCTGCGTGATCTGGAGACCGGGGATGAGGCGGACGTGGCGACCTCCTTTACCATTGCCTGGGAAGATAACGCCATTATTTTTGACCTGACTTGCCATGAGCCGGATATGGCGAATTTGTTCGTCAGCAAGGATATCTGGGGCGGCGACAGCATGGCGCTGCTGCTGGAGACGCCGAGCCACTGTTATTATCAGATTGAAATCAATCCTGACGGCGATATTGTTGACGCCCTGCGCCAATCCGATAATCGCAAAAGCGTGGACACTAATTGGAGTTCCGAGGCCGAGATCGTCACCCGGCGCGGCGACGACTATTGGGGTATGCGTATCCGTCTGCCCGTGGTGGGAGAGGCCGAAGGCGTGCTGGACCCCCTGCATTTCGTGGTGGGGGAGAAACCAACGGTCGAGTCGCCCTGGTATTTCCAGGTGGGCCGCGTGCGCATCCGCGACGGCAAGAAGTCGGCCTATGGTTTTTCGCCCAGCGGGAAAACCTATCACAATATCAGCAAGTTCGGCAAATTGGTGGTTGAATAAAAATGAACATCAGGATTCTTCTGGCTTTGGTTTTATGCGGCGTTGGGCGGCTATCGGCGGAGATGCTGCTGGTGCAGGATGGCCAGGCGCCCGTGCCGATCGTGGTGTTCGCCGAGGCGCCGCCGCTGACCCGCCAGGCGGCGGATGAACTTGCGGATTACATTGAGAAAGTTTCCGGCGCCCGTCCGGAAGTGCTGGATGGCTTGCCGGATCCCATCCCTGAACACGCGATCTGGGTCGGGTACCAGCCCAAACTCGTTGAGCTTTTTCCGGATATTGACTTTGATTTTCAGCATCCCGAGGAAATCCTGATTGCCTGTGACGGCCGGAATCTGGCGATCCTGGGCCGCGACATCTGGGATCCGGAAAACCTGATGATCCAGCGGCCGCACGGCAAATTGATGGGCGTGCAAATGGAATATGGCACGGCCAATGCCGTGGCCACTTTTATGCGGGATTGGCTGGATGTGCGCTGGTTGTGGCCCGGCGCGCTGGGTGAAGACATTGTCGAACGGCAGACTATTGTCTTCCAGCCGTTTGAGTACCGGTATCATCCCCAGATCCGTTTTCGTTCCGGTTTATTCAGTTACATGCGGCGCCAGCATAACAGTGGCCGGGCCGGTCCCGGTTCGGGCGGCGCCTGGTGGCGCCTGCAACGCGGCGCCATGGGGTCCTTTGAAATGAATGCCGCCGGTCACGGGTTTGGTTCATGGTGGGGGCGCTACCATGAGTCGCATCCGGAATATTTCGCCTTGCAGCCTGACGGAACGCGCCAGCCGCCCGGTGATCCCGGCAACGCCAAGATCTGCCATTCCAACCCGGCGGTCTGGCAGCAGTGGCTGGATAATGTGGCCGAGCAGATCGAACAGGATCCTTTTCAGACGGTATTCAACGCCTCGCCCAACGATGGATATCATACCGGGCATTGTGTCTGTGACGCCTGCCGTGCCTGGGACCATCCTGACGGACAACTGTTGCATTTCACCTGGCGCGGTTTGAGCGCGCAATATCCGGCGCTTTCCGACCGGCATGTCAAGTTTGCCAATATCGTGGCGCGCATGTTGAAAGAAAAATATCCCGACCAGGATTATTTCGTCGCCATGCTGGCCTACGGTAACTGGCGGCCACCGCCGGTGGTTGAGCGGCCGGATGACAATGTTCTGATTGTCAATGTGGCCAACTTCTTCTGGAATGTCGATAATCCCGGTCGTAACGATTCCGTGCCGGCTGTCCAATATGCGGAATGGGGCAAGATGGCCAATCGCCAGATATGGCGTCCGAATACCGGCGATCCGGCGGGCTGGCAGAAGGGCTTGCCTGATGTCCCGTTCGGCCGGCGCGCGGAGGCCTTCCGGCATGCCGCCACGAACAATTGCGTGGGCATTTACGTGGACCTGGTCTGGAATCACTGGTCCACACAGGGGCCGATTTATTACCTGATGGCGCATCTGGCCTGGAACCCCTTTGATGACTGGCAGGCGATCATGGACGACTATTACCGGCGCGCGTTCGGTCCGGCCGCCGCCGAACTTAAGGAATATTGGGGACTGATGGAGCAGGCGCGCAACCGCAAGGTGGACGAATACCCTGGGGAAGGCAACGGCTATGCCGAGGTGTACGACCAGGCCTTCTTCGACAAGGTCTATGGGCTGCTGGACCGCGCGGCGCAAAAGACGGCGGATGCGCCGGCCAAGTATGCTGAGCGTATCGCCTTTGTGCGCGTGGGATTGGACTACACCAGGGTCATGGCCGATCTGCGCCAGTATATGGCGCGTGTGAGTGAATCCAACGGACGCGATACCGAAGCCGACCATCTGGCGCGCGAACAATGGGCGAAGATTGAGCAGCTTAAGGTTGATCATCCTGACGCCATCCTGTGGCGTATCATCGTGCCCGGTTCGCGGACCATGCGCCGCGGTGGCGGGATGCATCCCGACTATCTCGGCAAACGCTGATGCGGTGTTGCGTTTCCTCTGGACTTGTTGATTGTTGCCGGTGCATAATTGAATTTGTGTTTTATCATGTTATGATTATTGGCCGTCATGGGAGGTTTTGTGCGCGAAAGCAAATATTTTTACCCCCAGGATTTCGGCGCGCGGGCCGATGGCGTGGCCCTGGATACTCCGGCGCTGCAGGCGGCTATTGATGCCTGTCATACCGCCGGCGGCGGTGTGGTGCGCTGTGGTGCGGGCGTGTATCGAACCGGTTCCATTGAACTTAAAAGCCATGTCGAGCTGTATCTGGGGCCGGGCTGCCGAATAGTCGGCAGCGCAGATATTAAAGATTATAAAATTCTTGAATCGCCGGGTTTTGATCATTCGCAGGCCAATGAACGCACCGCCTATTATCTGATTGGAGCGCGTCACGCCTGCCAGGTGGCCATTACCGGCCCGGGAGAAATTGACGCCGCCGGCCAGGCCTTCTACGATCAGTCGGCGCCGCTGAAAAAAAGCGGCCAGTTTTCCGTCAAACCGGACTTGCGTCCACGCCTGGCGATGTTTCATAAATGCACTGATTTACGGATAGCAGAAGCCACTTTCCGCGACTCACCCTGCTGGACTTTCTGGTTGATGTGTTGCGAGCGGGTGCAGGTGCGCGGTATAAAAATATTCTGCGATCGTCGCATAATCAACGGCGATGGGATTGATGTCGATGCCTGCCGGGACATTACGATCAGCGATTGCATTATCCATGCCCAGGATGATTGTCTGGTATTCCGCGCCATCCAGAAGGTGCATGAAGCTCCGGCGATCTGCGAGAATTTTGCCGTGACCAACTGTGTCCTGAGTTCCGATCGCGGCAGCATCCGTATAAGTTGTCCCAGTGATCACATTGTCCGTAATGGCGTCTTCAGCAATCTGACGATCAGTGGTCCGCATCATGGCATCGCCATGCATTTTCCGCGCCGCTTTCTGGGCAAGGACGGACGAGGTGGGGCGGATGTCCACGATCTGCTGTTTTCCAACATCAGTATTGAATGCGGCCGCGCGCCCATCCGCATGATCATTGAAGAGGGCATAAAATTAACCCGGGTTTCCGGAATCACCTTTGCCAATATGCGGATCAAGAGCGATATGCCCTGTCAATTGGAAGGCAGCAGCCAGACGCCCATCGAGGATGTGACTTTTGATAATGTACGGATACAGACTTCCGGAGAGCAGGGGATCATCCTGCGCAATTGCCGGGGCATCAGGATGAACAATGTTGAGCTAGATTATTTGGAGGCAGCGAATCGACATGCATGAGGATGGAATTCATTTATTAAAGCAAACTTCACCGGAGGCCCTGGCTGCCGTGCTGCGCAAAATGCAGCCGCTCCATACGCCGGCACCGGCTTGGCAGCCCAGCCGTGCGCCGGGATACCGGGGCGCACCGGCCGGTGATGCCAGGCGGGAATGGCGACTGTTTGACGGTTGGACTAAACTGACCGTGCCGTCGGTTTACGAAGATATTGAGGGCAATGGGCACTATACCACATTCCTGCAAGGTTATCAGGTCCTGCCC
>JAIVGW010000205.1 GCA_020201415.1 Lentisphaerota bacterium | reverse complement strand
ACCCGCACCCGCGCTTTTTGTTGGTTGACGATCGGGGTGGTGATGAACGTGCCGCCTTCGTGTTCGCAGGAGCCCTGGAAGGGAATATGCACCGGGTGCTTGATTACCAGGCGCACATCGCGGTAAATACCGCCATAAGCGGCCCAGTTCCCGGCAATCATCGGCGGGATCCGGCGGGGATCTTCCTGCAGGGCCGAGACGGCAATGGTCAGAACATTATCGGCATCAAAGCGCAACAGGTCGGTGACATCCAGATCAAAGCCGGCAAACCCTCCGGCATGTTCCCCGACCGGCATACCGTTGCAGAATACACGGCAATATTTCTGCACACCATCGCATTCCAGAAAAATCCGGCGCCCGGCATGCCGCCGATCCATTGAAAAGCGCTTGCGGTACCAGCCCCAGCCGCGCCACCAATAGGGATTGGCAAGTTCCGAATGGTCACGGACAAAAGGATGCACGGCACCGGTAGTCTCGTAGGTATGCCAGGTATGCGGCAGGGCGATGGGCCGGCATCCTGACTGATCATGATCCGGCGCCGCCCGACGTTCGTCGAGCTGCTCAGCCGGATCATAAACAAACAACCAGTCTCGGTTGATATTACGCACTGTGCGCAAGCCCGTTTCAGACGGCGTTGCGGCTGAGTCCATCAATTCCGGATGGTTGTTCAATGCGCCCACCCCACTCTTGCATAAACGGCTTTATCCGCCCGGCGCAACATATTCCCCCCGGTGAGCGCGCAGAGCCTTGGAGATAATTAAAAGCTGCATCAGGCGGGCTACGGGCTCGTCATAGGCGGCAAAGGCCACGGCCGATTTAAGTTCCGGGATGCCGACGGCAGGATCACAGCATAGCACCACCACCCCGAGGCGGGGACACAATTTCAAGACCGCCCGCAAAAGGCCTTCAACCTCTTCCCCCAGCAACTTGACATCCAAGATCAACGCATCGTTTTTCTGCAAATCATCCACGCCGCCCAACAGCGTCATGATATTTTCACAGCGCTCGGTTTGCGCACCGGCCGAACGCAGCGTATTGTCCAGATTGCCCATTTCATCGGCCGCGCAGGCCAGCATAATACGCCAGTCCGCCAGGTAGTCCCCAAAACCGGCGGGCAGCGCGTCTTCTTCCGCCGGCCGCTCCGTCGCGGCCAGTTGCGGCAGGCACACCCGGTAAATAGAGGCACCGGAGTAAGACGACAGACACTCCACATGGCCATGGACCTCCTCCAGCATGGAACTGACCACGGAAAGGATCACTCCGCCCTCGTCATCCAGCACCGCGGTACTGGACGCGTCATCGACCCGGCCGGCGGCCGGGACGGCCTCCGCGGCCAGCAGCAGCACCACCGCCATGCCGTCTGACACATTTGCCAGGTTGCCCTCCCCGGCGCGCATCAGGGAAACGGTCAGCACGCCCGAACCGCTTAGGGCATCCGCCGCCAGCAGTCCGAGATTAAGAATGATCTGTTCAATCTGGCCGGGAGTCAGAGGAACGACGGGATAAGCGCCGTTAAAGTTCAGTTTTACAGTCCAGGCCGGGGTCAAGGCCACGCGCAGCAGCGCCACCGCCTCTTCAATATAACGCTCCAAATGGGCGCCGGGCATTCCAGTCAGCCCCGACCGGCTCAGGGCCAGTAACTGCCGCGACAGCAATGCGCCCTTCTGGGTTTCCTTCTGAA
>JAIVGW010000458.1:3531-5117 GCA_020201415.1 Lentisphaerota bacterium | reverse complement strand
ATGCACAATCCCGTGCGTCTGAACCGTGTACTGGCTTTCCTGGATCTGGAGCGGTATGCGCAGACCTATTCATTCCAACTGGTCAATGCCATTAACGCCTTTGTGGTGGGTGGCCGGCGTGGTGTGGGCCTGGGCGCCAGCATCCAAAAGCATTTCTATCTGCCGGAATCGCACACGGATTTTATATTTGCGATAATCGGCGAGGAACTGGGGTTGGCGGCTACCCTGGCCACCGTGCTGCTGTTTACCGGCATCACCATCTGTGGTCTGCTGATCAGCCTCAAGGTTCCAGATATGTTCGGGCGCCTGCTGGCCTTCGGTCTGACGATTTTGCTGACACTGCAGGCCATGTTCAATATTGGTGTGGTGACGGGGTGCCTGCCAACCAAGGGTTTGACCCTGCCATTTATCAGTTCCGGCGGTTCCAGCCTGGTAATGTCGCTGTTCGTTGTGGGGGTGCTGATCAATATTGCCCGGCAGAACGCCGGTGAGTACGGGGCGCGCCCGTTGCGCAAGGCGGGCGCGGCCGGCGATGATGATTATTGAGCATTGTTGCATTCCGCAGTTGGGGCGTAAGACAAATATTCCGATATTCTAAAATTCCCGTCCCTATGGGATGTTTGTGTCCATATTTTAAGAAACCTTACGCGTATCAAAAAATCTGTCCGAAATCCCCGCAATTTTTGGTATCCGGTTTTTAATTGACTGGGACAGGGAAATGCGTATCATTACGTGAGTTTTTTTGCGGTATGGTGTATTGGCCCGCATGCAGCGGGAGGTCGGCCTAAATGAAAGGAAGTGCGATGCACAGAGGGATGATGCGGAGCTTGGTGGCGGTAGTGGGCGTGATGCTGGCTGGAGGCGCTTCGGCGGCGGAGGCGGGCAGTACTAGCGGAATTTCGCTGATCTGGTGGCTGGCACCGCTGTCGGCCGTGATCGCGCTGGTGTTTGCCGGTCATTTTTACCGTTTGATGATGGCTGCCAATCCCGGCAACGAGCGGATGGTGGAGATCGCCGGCTACGTGCGCGAAGGCGCCATGGCCTACCTGTGGTGCCAGTACAAAGTGGTTGGCATCGTATTCCTGGTGCTGGTGGTGGTATTTGGCGTGCTTTCTTTTATGGGAATTCAGGATCCCTTTCTGCCGATAGCCTTCCTGTCCGGCGGCATATTCTCTGGCATCAGCGGTTATCTGGGCATGCGCACCGCCACCGCGGCCAGTTCGCGCACGGCGCAGGGCGCGCAGGAAAGCCTGAATCGCGGTCTGCAGGTGGCTTTCCGGTCCGGCGCCGTCATGGGCCTGGTGGTGGTGGGTTTGGGGTTGCTTTTCGTCAGCCTCTGGTACCTGATTCTCGATCAGCTGGTATATACGCCCAAAGCCATGGCTGAAGGTTTGTCGATCATGGGCATGACGCTTGTGCCGGCGGGCATTTCCGGCGTGGACAAGCTGGTGCATATCACCACCACCATGATTACCTTCGGCATGGGCGCCAGTACCCAGGCGCTGTTCGCGCGCGTGGGCGGCGGCATCTACACCAAGGCCGCCGATGTCGGCGCTGACCTGGTGGGGAAGGTGGAGGCGGGTATT
>JAIVGW010000458.1:1692-3375 GCA_020201415.1 Lentisphaerota bacterium | reverse complement strand
ATATTACACATCCGATGAATATGCGCCGACGCGTGGCATTGCCGAGCAGGCCAAGATGGGACCCGCCACCGTGGTAATCGATGGTCTGGGTTCCGGCATGTATTCCGCCGGTATTCCGGTGGTATTGATTGTGCTGGGCATTCTGTTTTCATTCGGTCTGGCCGGCGGCTTTGCCGACATCAATATGGGTCTGTACGGTATCGGGTTCGCGGCCGTGGGCATGCTCTCCACCCTGGGTATTACCCTGGCCACCGATGCCTACGGACCGATTGCCGACAATGCCGGCGGCAACGCCGAGATGGCGCATCTGCCGCCGGAAGTGCGCGAGCGGACCGATGCCCTGGACGCCCTCGGCAACACCACTGCCGCCACCGGTAAGGGGTTTGCCATCGGTTCAGCGGCGCTGACGGCCATGGCGCTGATGGTTTCTTTCATTGAAGTGGCCAAGTCCTGGATCGGCCGGTTTGCCGATGCCAATCCGGATGGTGTGTTTCTGGGGCTGACGCGCGACAATGCCATCAGTATGGGAATCATTGATTTTGTCGAGCGCTTCGATATTCATATTCTTAACCCGCTGCTGTTGTGCGGCCTTTTTCTGGGCGCCATGGCGGCCTTTGTGTTCTGCGCCATGACCATGAAGGCCGTGGGCCGCGCAGCGGGCGCCGTAGTCAATGAGGTGCGGCGTCAGTTCCGCGAGATCGCCGGCATCATGGAAGGCACGGCCAAGCCCGATTACGCGCAATGCGTCTCCATCGTCACCGCCAGCGCGCAGCGCGAGATGGTGCTGCCGTCGGCCCTGGCGATCCTGATTCCTGTTGTCACGGGCCTGGTGCTGGGCGTGGCCGGGCTGGTCGGTTTGCTGGCCGGGGCTCTTTCATCCGGGTTTGTGTTGGCGACCATGCTTAATAACGCCGGTGGCGCATGGGATAATGCCAAGAAGTATATTGAAAAGGGCAATCTGGGCGGCAAGAAGCTGCCGGACGGCTCCAAGAATCCCGTGCACGGCGCCGCCGTCATCGGCGACACCGTGGGCGATCCCTGCAAAGACACCAGCGGTCCGTCGCTGAACATCCTGATCAAGCTGATGAGCATGGTGGCGATCGTCTTTGCGCCGGTCATCATCAAGTATTCCCCGATCATCCAGGGTTGGCTGGGCCTGGTCAACAAGTAGGCCGGTGGTGGTGAAGATTGTTTTCATGGGGACGGGCACTTCGGTGGGAGTGCCCGCCATTGGTTGCCGTTGCCGGGTCTGCCGCTCGCGCGATCCGCGCAATCGCCGTCGGCGCGCCGCGCTGTACATTGAGGCCGGCGGGCGCCATCTGGTGATCGACACGCCGCCGGATTTCCGCGAGCAGGTGTTGAGTTGCGGTGTGCGCCGGGTGGACGCCCTGCTTTACACCCATGCGCATTCCGATCATGTTTGCGGCTTGGATGACGTGCGACGCTTCTGTGAAATACAGCGTCAGACTATTCCCGTGTATGCCGCCGCCACCACTCTGCGTGCGTTGTCTCGTTCGTTCGCCTATATCCATCGGACACCGCGGCCGGGTCTGTCGTACCCGCGTGTGGATTTCCGGCCGGCGGCCCGGCCTTTCCGGATCGGCCGGATATGCGTGACCCCGCTGCCGGTGGAACATGCCGGAATCGTCACGCAGGGGTATCGGGTGGCGGCCGGCGGGGGTA
>JAIVGW010000458.1:0-1673 GCA_020201415.1 Lentisphaerota bacterium | reverse complement strand
GGCTTACCTGCCGGATTGTCATACACTGCCCGCCGCAACCATGCAGCGATTGAAGCATTTGGACGTGCTGATTCTGGATGCGCTGCGCCGGACGCCTCATCCCACGCATCTCAGTCTTGATGAATGTGTGTCGATAATGCGCCGGTTGCGTCCACGCCGGGGTTACATTACCCACATGGGGCATGATCTGGAATACACGCGAACGCAGCGCTCCCTGCCGTCCGGTATGCACGTGCCCTGGGACGGATTGACTCTGCGTTTAAAGCCTGTTACCGTAAAAAAGTAAAATAGCTCTTCATGTTATCTACGGATGTCCGCATATTTTGGACTGCGGCGCCGCTTTCCGCTTGCGGCATTTTATGAATCATAACCCGTAAGTCAGCCAGTGCGGCTTTTGTGCTTGATCTGTCGCCGACTTTTTTTCTATGATGCCTTCTGGTTTTTGCTGGCAGACGCAATCAAATAGCCGGGGTGGCGAAATGGCAGACGCACTGGACTCAAAATCCAGCGGTGGCAACACCATGAGGGTTCGACTCCCTCCTCCGGCACCATTGTTTTTATCCCGATTTTCTGGCGCGGCTTTACCCGGCGCTTTTCTGCGGTCTGCGTGCCTGCTGGCCCTGCTGGTGTGCTATACTAATATGGCGCCGGCCCAGCGCCTGCGGCCGGCCGGCGTTACCGTGGATCTGGATGCCCGCAGCAATGCCGTTTACATTGTTGAGGCCAATGGCATCGATATCGGCTACAAGTTGATCGGGACGGGCCAGCCGCTGCTGCTGATTATGGGGTTGGGTGGCACAATGGATGATTGGCCCTGGGAAGTCGTGGAGGCGCTGGCCGGCAAATACCAGTTGATTATTCCCGACAATCGCGGCATGGGTCACAGCACCACCAATGCGGAACCATTTACCTGCCGGCTTTGTGCGGCAGATATGGTGGGGTTGATGGATGCCCTGGCGCTGGAGCGGACACATGTGTTGGGCTATTCCATAGGCAGTGTCATTGTCCAGCAAATGCTGCTGGAGCATCCCGAACGCATCAGCCGGGCCGTGGTGCATGCCACCACCATCAATGGCGCCCGGGTGGCTGAAGGTCTGCAGCGTATCAACACCGATAATCCAACCATCCGGCGTCAATTGGCGGCTATGGCGGACTGGCGGACTCCCATGGATCAGGTGCCCGGCATCACCAACCAGGTGCTGCTGGTGGTGGGGACCGCGGATGAAGTGGTCGGTCTTGAAAATTCCCAGCAGCTGGCCCTGGCCTTACCAGGAGCTTGGTTGATTCCGTTCAAGGGCGGCACGCATTTCCTGATGCGTGAGTCCCCGGCCGCTTTTGCCGGAGTGGTCGAAGCGTTTCTGGAAAACGACACCAGCGTGCAGCCCTGAATTTGTGTTCAGTCCGAGGGCTGCGCTTCAACCAGCAGCATCCGCCGTTCGTTCGGACGCAGCGCCCAGGCTTGGGCGATCCGGTATGACGGCAGCCAGATGATTTCATCGCCACATACCAACAAGGGTATGCTGCTGCGCTGCGTCGCCGGCACCTTCAGATCGCTGAAGATGTCCTGCAGTTTGCGGCTGCCGTGCAGACCGTAAGGCCGCATGCGGTCGCCCGGTTGCCAGTTGCGGACCATCAGGCGGCGCCGGCGCCATTGGGTGGCGGAAAGCATGGCC
>JAIVGW010000204.1 GCA_020201415.1 Lentisphaerota bacterium | reverse complement strand
CTGGGACTTGACAATACCATCGTCACCAGCCACAGCGCCTGGTATTCAGAAGGCGCCCTGCGCCAGGTGAAAATATCCTGGACCGAACAGGCCATCCAAGTGGCCCTCGGAGCCGCGCCGCAACATAATGTTTACTGATCCAATGAAAGGCACCACCATATGCAGGCTCTGGTTTACACCGCCCCCAACCAACTGATCCTGGAAGAACGCCCGACCCCGAAGCCCGCAGCGGGCGAAGCGCTGATCCGTATTCATTATGCCGGCATTTGCGGCACAGACATGGCCATTGTCCATGGCGCCCATCCCCGCGCCCGCCCGCCGCTGATCCCCGGCCACGAATTCGCCGGCGAAATCGTTGAGATCAACACCGGCGACAGCCGGACCGACCTGCGTGTCGGCCAACGCGTGGCCTTATTCCCGTTGTTGTGGTGCGGCAAATGCAGGGCATGCCGGGCAGGCGACCCGCATGTCTGCCGAACCCTGCGCCTGATAGGCATCGACCGGGACGGCGGTTTCGCAGAATATGCCGCCATCCCCCTGGATCATCTCGTGGGCCTGCCGGCGGATTGCGACTACCGGCGCGGCGCCTTGCTTGAACCGCTGGCCGTCGGTGTGCATGCCGTGGAAATGGCCGGCGCGGCCCCCTCGGACTTCACCGTGGTGCTGGGCGCCGGACCGATCGGCATCATGACCTGCCAGGCTCTGCGGCAGGCCGGCTGTGACAATTTCATCCTGAGCGACATCAACCCGCTGCGCCTGGCGCGGGCCCGGGCGATGCATCTACCCACGCTGCCGCTAGATCAGTTGGAGGAACATGTGGTTCAGGCGAGTGACGGCGAAGGCGCCGACCTGGTCCTGGAATGCGCGGGCGCGCCGCCCGCGATCATGCAGACCACGACGTTACTGCGGCCGCGCGGCAAGGCCGTGATCGTCAGCGTCCACAAACAGCATCCGCCCGTGGACCTGCGCAGTCTGAATTTCAAGGAAATAACCATGATCGGCGCCCGCGTCTACACCCGCGCCAACTTCGATAGCGCCTGCGCCGCCCTGGCCGACCTCGACGCCGACCGGGTGATTTCCCACAACCTGCCCCTGGCCGAAGGCGCCCGCGCCCTGACGCTGTGCGAGGACCGGAGCGCCGACACCTGCAAGGTTCTGCTCAACATGGAGGAATGCTCATGAACCGTTACAGTTTAAAGAATAAATGCGTGATGGTCACCGGCGGCAGCCGCGGCATCGGCCTGGCCATCGCCCAGGCCTGCGCGCGGGCCGGCGCCCGGATTGCTCTGGTCGCACGCAACCCACGCACCCTGCGCCAGGCCGCTGCCACCATGCAGGGCCGCCGCACCAAGGTGGATTGTTTCAGTTTCGACATGGCCGCCACGGACAAATTGGAAGCGCTTTATCGCCGCATCATCCGCCGCACCGGTGGCGTCGACATTCTGGTCAACAACGCCGGCACCACCGTACGCGGACCGGCGGAAACCATCAATCAGGAAGATTGGGAAATGGTGCTGAAAGTCAACCTGACATCCTGCTCAGCGAGGCCGCACGCAAGGACAACAGTCCCTACGCCACCGCCAAGGGCGGCATACGCCAGTTGACCAAGGCTTTGGCAGTGGACTGGGCCAAATATAACATCAACGTCAACGCCATCGGCCCGGGATACATCCGCACCGAACTCACCCAACCCCTGCAGGACAACGCCGATTTTGACAAGTGGGTTACCGCACGCACCCCGCTGGGACGATGGGGCAACCCCGTTGATATTGCCGACACCGCGGTGTTCCTGGCCAGCCCGGCATCCGACTTCATCACCGGTCAGGTTGTTTACGTGGACGGGGGAATTCTAAGCAGTTTTTGATGATTGCCGGCCCGGGCTCAACGGGGGTTGATGGTTTCCATTTCCAGGATTTCCGCGGCACGAAAAGTGCGAAAAACACCGGGCTCCAATTCCACCATCACATCGCCATTGGCGTAACGCTCGCGTAAAACGCCGCGGAAAGTGTAGGCCGGTCCGGTCCCTGTGCGAATCAGCACATTGGGCACAAACGCCACCGGACGCAACGTGAGTTTCTGATGGATGATCACAGTCTGGCCCGGGGTGACATTACGGACCTGGGTTGCGTCAAGATACCCTTGTCGGGTGAATTGGATTACGCGTTCGCCTTCCGGCACCAGCTCCAGGCTGAGCTGTTCCGATATCTGTTCGCCGGGGCGGGCGGTCGTCACACCTAGTTTCAGGCCGTCCAGCAGCACCGTAACGCCAGGCGGTTCCGTAGAAACCAGCAGCGTGCCGCTGGTGCGCTCCAGACGCAACTCCAGCACCTTCGCGGATCCCTGGGCCACCTGCGCCGTGGCTATCCCCCGGGCATACCCCGGTAATTCAGCGCTGACGACATAGGTTCCGGCCGGAAGATCATCCTGAACAAAAGGCGCTTCCCCTTGATACTGGTTGTCCACATAAACCCGGGCCCCGGCCGGCACGGTATTGACCTCCAGGCGTCCGGGCAGGGGCAGCAGCGTAACATTGACCCGGCGTTCTTCGCCGGGTTGGACGGTGAATTCCTCGCGATAAGAAGTGTAGCCATCCTTGACCACTTCCAGGACATGCGCGCCGGGTCCCAGGCGGGGATGCCGGTGCGGAGTCTGCCCAATCATGGCATTGTTCAGCACCACCCGCGCTCCGGCCGGCTTGGAATCCACCTGCAAACGCGCGGCATCGGAATCAAGCTGGGCCATGACGCAATGTACGTTTTCGATTTCCACATCCGCGCCGGCCGGACGCGAATGCAACAGAACCAACCCCCTGATTGGTTCCAGCTTCAATTCCAGTGGAATGCGTTCACCGGGACGGGCGACCACGGTGGTGCGCAGTTCCTCATGTCCCGGCAGCCGCGCCGTGATCAGATGCCGGCCGGGCGGCACCTGCAAAGTAGCCGGCGCCCGGGACTCCGGCAGGTCGCCGCAGATCAGCAGCGCTCCGGCCGGCTGTGACGTAACGTGAATCTGACTTAATTGCTGAGTAGCGGCTGGCTCGGGACGGCAGCCCGTCAGCCCCATCACCAGAGCCAGCAAGCCGCCCGCCATTATCCGGCAACAACAGGTCATTTTCCACCCTTTAAATGACGTTCAACATCAATCAAACGCCGCCGGGCATTGGTGTGACGCTCGTCGGCACGTTCAGGAATCTTCTCGCAAATGGAGCGCAAATGCAGGGCAGCCTCCTGCCAGTCCCGCAATCGGATAGCACGTTCAGCCTGGAACATGTGATCTTCATAAATGGCTTCCAGCTCGCGTTCGGACTCTTCCAGCAGCGCCACCACATCCGCATAAAACTCAGGCTTGGGCTCGATCGTCTCCAGGTACCATTCCGCCTCGCGCAGCGATCTGATGGCCAGCGCCAGATTTTCATTTTTAACCCGTCGCTGATCGTACAGACTGCGTGCCAGCAGAGCGGACGCTTCGGCCATCTCCAGCAGTTTTTCAGGAGTCAGGGCCAGCGCCGCCAGACCCAGTTCATTCCGGCTGAACTCCTCCAGTAAATCACGCAGCCGGCGGAAGGTGTCCGGCCCCACCGTATTCAAAACCCGCACCCGTCCGGTCTGGCGGCCGATGGTTACGGACAAGTCCCATTGGTCCCAGACGTTGGTCGCCAGCCCGCGGTAGCTTTCCTGTAAATCAAAGAAGCCTTGCTGCCGGATTTCATGCGCGAGCTGGCTAACCTTTCCGGCATCAATTTTCTTGCGCTGTCCTCCCGGCACATGGCGGCGGTTTTCCAGATCGTCCAACTGGACTGAAAGCTCATTGC
>JAIVGW010000239.1 GCA_020201415.1 Lentisphaerota bacterium | reverse complement strand
TGAACTTCCCGGCAATCGAACTTTAAAAATGAGCCACCCATCAGCACGGGTAGTTTCTGTGTAATATCGGCCTGGGCGGTTCCAATGCTTAACATGCTCATTTCTCCCATAATGCGTTGAGTCGTTCCAGTGCGGCTGCCACATATAGCCGTCCGCCTTCCGGTCCTATGTTCGTGCTGGCCGGCACGGCGCCGTAGGCGCCGCCGGCCACCGAGCGCTCCGTCGGCAGATAGCCTGAGGAACCGGACGCCAGTTGCACGATAAACGTCTGCACGGCTGGGCTGCGCGCCTTGATGCGGATGCCGTAATCGAGAAACAGTTCGAACGGGTTGGTGATGACGGCCAGGTCGCCGATGCGCACGGCATGCATCTCGATGGCAAACCGCGGCTCGGTCTTCTGCAGTTCGAAACGCTTCTGAACGGTTTCCCCGCGCCGCGCATTCCAGAAGGCGCGGGTGGCCTGCTTGAGCCACTCCGGATCGTTTCGTAATGCGGGGTTTACTTCCAGTTCCGCCATCATCCTTTCGAAGATTTCCCGATGCGGTTGCGCATCGGCCAGCGCCTTCTGCAAGTCGTCCTCGCCCAGCATGCGGCGCGGCAATTGCACCGTCCGGACATCGTGGGCCAGGACCGGCGCCCAGTCGATCTCCCGCTCGATGAGGGGCAGGATGGTGGTGATAGCCTGGGTGAGCCGGGCGGCGATCTCCGCGCGCCGGCTGCGGCCGGCCAACCGCAGCATGCGTTCGTCGGCCGCCTTGTCCCACAGCACATTGGTGTCTTGATCGCCCGCTGAGGAGCATTGCGGCAGCACGAACAGGCCCGGCCCCAGTTGCGCCCGCAAGGCCTCGCGCGTATCGTGCCAGTAGTCCGCGCTGAAGGCCGTCAGGCTGCGGCTGACCTGCGAGGGGGCCGCCAGATTGACCACCATCCCGGTTAATTTACGATCACTGTTCCAGGTGCACAGGACATTGACCGAATGGTCTTCGTAGCCCTCCACATGGCTGAAATTATCAACATCCGTGGCGCCGTACATTTTTGATGATGCATCCGTGTAGGCGATCAGGCGGTTCCGTCCCACCACGGCCTGCCCCAAGCCGTAGCCGATGCCGCCTGGCGACCGGTTGTGCCAGGCCTCGGTAATCGCCACCGCGATGCGCGGCGCGGCAAAGGCGACGTAGTCGTCTTCGCTCATGCCCTCCAGGTCGATCCCGAATGTGCCGAGCGGCGGCGCGTTGTGCGTATGCACGGCATTGAGAATCACGCACAGGGGATCGAGCGCGGGCAGTTTTTCCGTCAGTTGTGCGCGCACGGCATCGCGCAGGGCTTCGCGTATGCCGCGCAAATCGCAGCCGACGAAAATCACCGGTTGCGGATGTTGTCCCGGCGGGTGTGTTTCCAGCGCGAGCACAGTGGCCGTCAGCTTGTCCATCACGCCGGATGACAGGCGCGCCCAGGGCATGCCGCCGATGACGGCGGTCCGATCGGGTGTGATGTCGGCCGCGGCCCAGCCGATGCGCAAGGGCTGTGATGAGGAAAACGTGTTTTGCATGTGCCTGACTCCTTCATGTTTAATCATCGGGATGTTGCGGTGTGTCTGTCACGATCTTGACGGGGCGCCGGTGCCTGAGCCGGCCGTAGCGGTTTTCACCAGTTACGCAAACAGTATAATTGCCCGCGCGGGCAAGCGCATGGTTCTGCTACAACCACAGTTTCTGCAGTCTGTTCAGGGTTTCTTCCACCACATCCTGGCCCCCTTCGGGTCCCACGGGAGTGCTGGCGGGCACGGCGCCGTAACTCTTGCCGGTAATGGCGCGTTGGGTGGGCACGTAGGATCCGTTGCCGGCCAATTGCACAATGAAGGTCTGTGCCGCCGGACTGCGGGCCTTGATGCGCATGCCGAAATCCACGTAATATTCGAAGGGGTTGGTGGCGATGGCCATGTCGCCCAGCCTGATGATGGTGATCTCGACCGGCAGGCGCGGGTTCTGGCGTTGTTCCTCGAAACGGGTGGCTACGCCTTGATACCATTGCATGCGGGAATGGGTCTTGGTGATTTCCACGTACCAGTGCGGGATCTGTTTCTTTTCCGGGTGCGCGTCCAGGTCGGCGCGCAAAGCCTCGAATTTTTCCTTGAAGGGCGCGGCGTCCGCCAGGGATTCCCGGACATCTGCCTCAGTCAGATTGCGGCGGCTGATCTCGATTGTGGCTGTCTCATTGCGGAAGACGGGACTGTAAGCAATTGATTTGCCGATGACCGGCAGTGTCATGTTGACGGCATCGGCGATACGCCGGGCGATTTCCTTGCGTAAAGCTGCCGGATTGCCCAGGTTGTTGTCCTTGATTTCCGCGACCGGTTCCGCCATTCCCTGCAAGGCCAGCATGCGGGCCTCGGCGGTCTGGTTGATCAAGACATGCGGCGACTGGTCGCCGGCGGCGCCGCATTGCGGAAGGATGAACAGGTCTTCGCCCAGACGGCGGCGCAGTTCCACGCGTGTATCGTGCCAATAGTCGGCGCTGATCTGGTAGATTTGTTCGCTGACCTGGGCCGGGCAGGCCACGTTGACCACGATGCCGGTGAGTTTCCGGTTCAGGTCGTAGGTGCACAGCAGGTTGACGTCATGATCCTCGTAACCCTCGATATGGCTGAATTCCGGCACGCCGGTCTTGCCGTACATGCGCGACTCCCCGTCCAGATAGCTGATGCGGCGGTTACGGCCGACCACGGCCTGGCCCAAACCGAACCCGATGCCGCCCGGCGCGCGGCGGTTCCAGGCCTGGATGGCAGCATCAGCAATGCGTTCGGCAGCCCATTCGATGTAATCGGCCGGATCCATGATGCCCAGTTCCGCCGGGGTCAAGCCGAAGCGGGAGGTCGTGCCGGCCTGGTTTTGCGGCGGACGGGCCAAAGGCGCGGAGTGGGTATGGGTGGCGTTCAGGCAGATGTGCTTCGGATCGAATCCGGCTATCCCGGCCTTGACGCGGGCGCGCACGGCGTCGCGCAAAGCTTCGGCGATGCTGACCATCTCGCAGCTGATCATGATCGCCGCGGCGCCATCGGCTGATTCCAGCGCCAGGGCCGTGGCGGTGACCGGGTCCAGCACGCCTTCCGAAACACGCGCGTGGAATTGTCCTGCCAGGCATACGGGCTGGTCCGGGGTGATGTCGGCGGCGGCCCAGCCGATTTTCAGGGTGGGGGATGTTGTGGTCATGGTAGTCTCCTTGTGAGTTTTACTGTGTCGAAGCCTTATCGTTTATGTTAACCGGGGGTCTGATGGGGTCGTCTAAAAACCGCAGTATCAGGGCTGCCAGGCATAATTGCCCGGCGGCGGTGACCAGGAACGGTATGCGCACCCCCGCCTGCATGGCCAGAAAGCCGCCCAGAGTAGGGCCAATGGCGGTGCCCAGCATGCTGAGCGAAGTGGCCAGCCCGTAGGCCTTGCCGATGGAACCCTTGGAAACAATTGATTGTATCATGGCGTTGCCGGCCGGCAGCATGCCCGCCACCGTAAAGCCGAACAGGATGCGCACGAAGAACAAAAAGGCGATGCTGTCCGCAAAATAATGTCCGACGGAAGCCACGGCGGCGCCCAGGCAGCAGCCCAGCAGCACCCGCCGCCGGCCGATGCGATCCCCGATGTAGCCCAGGATGGCGGCCGACCCGGCCGCCGCCACGGCGGCGGCGCCGATCACCGATCCGGTAATGCTATTGAGAGCAGTGAGGGAATCGACCATATCCCGAACGATCAAGGGAAAGGAAGGATTTGAGATGCTGTTGCTGAGTCGCACACTGAACAAGATGCCGGCGCTGAGCAGGAAGCCTGGCAGCATCAGGATTTTCCAGAATCCCGGGTTGCGCCCGGCTGTTTGCTTGTCGGGCGGAGCAAAATGTTCCCTGGTGCCGAACAGGGTCAGCAGACCCGCCAGCAGCGTCAGGCAGGCGCCGATGCGAAAACTGTTGCGGTAGCCAAAGGCATCGGCCGCCAGCCCCCCGCAGAAAGGTCCGATGGCATTACCGATGAAAACCGCGGCCTGCATCATCCCCAGAGCGAATCCGCTGCGGCGCAGCGGCACCACCCCGGCTACCAGGGCGATGCTGGCCGCAATGGTGCCGCTGAATGCGCCCTGGAATATGCGGAACATGATGAGTTGCGGCACGGTCTGAGAGAAGGACATCAGAAAGATCGCCACGGCCCCGCCGAACATGGCCCGGCAGACCATCGGTTTGCGTCCGTAGCGGTCCGCCATGATACCCCATACGGGCGCGAAGATGGCAAAGGTCAAACCCCCGGATGAAAGCGCCACACCCGCCCATAAGGCCTGCCGGCCCGGGTCTGCCATGCCGAGGTCCGCCACAAAGAACGGCAGAAACGGCGTGGCGAACGAGAATCCCAGGATGCCGAAAAACTGGGCGATGAAGGCAAAAATGAATGTGCGCTTCCAACTCATTAAAGTTGCTGCATCAGCTCCTGCAGATAACGCACGGCTAGTTTTGTCGCTTCATCCGCGGGATACTTGTTATTTTCGTATTCGATGTTGATGTAGCCCTGGTAGCCGGCCGCCTGCATGGCCGCCAGGCAGGCCTTGTGATCCAGCACGCCTTCGCCGATCAGCGCCGACTGGTAGCGCCGTCCGTCCAGGCCTTCGCGGCCTTCGCCGGCGGGCATCAGATCCCAATCCTTGAAATGCGCATGGGCCACGTGTTCCGCGCAGCGCGTGAAGGAAACCGCGGGATCTTCCCCGCCCATGAAGATATTGCCGTTGTCATAGGTCAGCTTCAATCCGGACACCTCGCGGATGGCTTCCAGCACATCGCTGGAAATCACGAAGGGGCTGGCGGCCCCCGGAAAATTCTCAATGGTCATGGTCAGGCAGTTTTGCCGGGCGCACACGGCGCATTCCTGCAGGCCACGGATATAGTTGCGGCGGGCGATGTCGCGCGGCAGGCCGTCCTTATCCTTGCCCGGTGTGACCAGCATGACCTTGTCGGTGCCCAGAATGACGGCGTCTTCCATGCCCGCGCGGGCGGCATCGACCGCGGCGCAGCGTTCGCCATGGCTGTCACGCGCCAGTCCGCCGGCGGAAAAAGTGTGGCAGACCGTACGCAGGCCGTGATCATCCAGGATCTTGCGCGCCTCCCGGGCTTTCAAGCCGTGGGTGGTGACCATATCGACGCCATCCACTCCCAGTTCCTGGCCAAACCGGCACATGCGTTGCATGCCTTGCACGGGGTTGTCCTTGAACCAGCCGGTGCGTCCGAAAGTATACGACATTAATGAGAATTTCATTTTTTACCATCTCCTTTGTTTGTTTTGCTGATTTTAGATATGTTTTGCTTGCCGATGGGAGGGTTTTGCTTCGTCAAAACCGCTCTTGCCGTTTCCCGCAAACTCACAAACCCACCACCCCACTAACGCACCTTCTTTATTCCGTTTCCTCCCAGAGCGCTTTCAACTCCTTCAGTGTTTCCTCCACCAGTTGCCGTCCCCCTTCCGGGCCGACGTTTGTGCTGGCCGGCACTGCGCCGTAGGCGCCACCGGCCACCGAGCGCTCCGTCGGCAGATAGCCTGAGGAACCGGACGCCAGTTGCACGATAAACGTCTGGACCGCCGGGCTGCGGGCCTTGAGCTGCACGCCGTAATCCAGGTAGAGTTCGAACGGGTTGGTGACGATGGCCATATCACCCAGGCGTAGCGCATGCACTTCAACCTGGAAGAACGGGTCGGTCTGCTGGAGGGTGTAACGTTCCTCTACCCGCTGTCCGCGCCGGGCGCGCCAGTAAGCGCGTGTGATTTCCCGCAGCCATTCCTGGTTATTCCGCAGATCCGGGTTGGCTTCCAGTTCCTGCAGCATTTTTTCATATTTCTCGCGATGCGGCCGCGCTTCGCTTACGGCCTGCTCGAGATCGCTTTCGGCCAGCATGCGTCGGGGCAGTTTGACGGTCCGCAGCTCGTGCCGCAGGACCGGCTGCCGTTCGATGTTCTGCTGCATGAGCGGTAAAATGGAGGTCACGGCCCGCGTCAAACGTTCGGCGAGTTCCTGGCGCAGGTTGCGTCCGGCCAGTTTCATCATGCGTGTCTCGGCTTTTTGTGCCCACAGGATGTTGGTGTCCTGGTCGCCGGCGGCCGAGCATTGCGGCAGCACGAACAGGTTAGGTCCCAGTTCCCGGCGCAAGGCCAGGCGTGTGTCATGCCAGAAGTCGGCGCTCAGTTGGGTGGAACTGCGGCTGATCTGCGAGGGCGCCGCAATGTTGATCAGCACGCCGGTGAGCCGGTCTTGCGCGTCCCAGGTATAAAGCAGGTTGACGGCATGGTCCTCGTAGCCTTCGATATGACTGAAAGTCTCCCGCCCAGTGCTGCCGTATATCTTTGAGCGGCCGGTGCTGTAGGCCGTCAGACGATTGCGACCGACCACGGCATGGCCCAGGCCGAAGCTGATGCCGCCGGGTTGGCGCGACTCCCAGGCCGTCCGCACCGCCTGGGCCAGGCGCGGGAGCACGAATTCCTGGTATTCGGCCTCGCTCATGCCATCCAGTTCGATGCCGAATTCGCCCAGCGGCGGTGCGCTGTGGGTGTGGGTGGCGTTCAGGATCACAGCCAGTGGGTCAAGGCCGGGCAGGGCGGCCGCCAGGTTTTCGCGCAAGGCATCGCGCAGGCCGTCCCGGATGCTGCGCAGATCGCAGCTGACCAGGATTACATGCTCCGGCGCACGGTCGGGTGGGACGGTCTCCAGCGCCAGGGCGGTGGCGGTGAGCTGGTCCATCACGCCGTCGGTGG
>JAIVGW010000238.1 GCA_020201415.1 Lentisphaerota bacterium | reverse complement strand
CTGCTCCTGCCGGAGCGCGGCTTCCGCCAGATCGCCGCGGCGCCAGGCCCGATAGATGGCCAAAGCCGTTTCCGGGCAGGCAGCGGCGACGGCGGATACCGCGCCCGCCCCGCCTTGCATCAGGGTGGCCAGAATCAATCCGTCGCGACCGGCAAAAACGCGGAAATGCCCGTCTTGCAGGCGTAGGAATTCCATGGTCAGCGCCAGATCGCCTGATGAGTCCTTGATGCCGATGATGTTGGGCAGTTCGCGGAGTGCGTCCGCCATCTTGGGCGGAATCGCCACACCAGTCAAGGCCGGGTTATTGTAAAGCAGTATCGGTAGTTTGACCTTGCGCGCCACCGCGCGGAAATGCGCCTGCAGCTCGTTCCGGGCGGGCTTGACCGGATAGGGCGCGATGATGGATATGGCCTGAGCGCCTTCTGCTTCCGCCATTTGCGCGAGTCGGATGGCCGCGCGCGTAGTGGGCGCGCCCGCGCCGAAAATCACCGGGAGCCGCCCGTCGAGGGTTTTTAACGCGGCCCGGAGCAAGGCGCGCTTTTCATTGTCTTCCAGGGCGTGCGCTTCGCCGGCATTGCCGGCCAGGAAGATGCCCTGGACTCCGGCCCGCAGCAGAAATTCCAGCAACCGGCGCAACACCGCATAGTTGATTTCATCGTTGCCGGTGAAAGGGGTGGGTACGGCCGGAATGATTCCGCAATAATGCATTGGTCTGGATTCCTTGCTTAAACTGGTATACCAGTTATGATGCCAAAAACAAATACGCATGCAAGGAAAAAATCAAAATCACGGCCCGGCCGGTTGATCACAGATCCAGCACCGGAATACCCGGCAGATTGTCATCGTCTGATGACGGCTGTTCGGTCTGTTCGCCGTAGGGCTCTTCCACCTCGTACGCGGGCTCCGGTTGGCGTGTTGTGTGGATCGGCTGTCTTTCCGGGATGGGCACGGAATGCCCCAGCCTGTTGAGGGACTGGGCCGCGTAACGCCGCACGCCCTGGTTCTCATCGTTCAACAATTCCTGCAGCGGCGCAACAGCCTCTTTGTTGCCGATTTGTCCCAGGGCTTCGGCGGCAAATATACGGGTGCCGGGGTGCGGGCTTTGCAGGGCCTGGATCACGAAATCGATATTATGCTTGCCAACATGCTGCATGGCTTCAAACGCCAATATACGCTGCCGGGAATCCGGGCTTTGCAATCTTTCCACCAGTAATTCATAAGCAGGGGTGCCCAGATCGGCGATATCCCGCCAGTTTGTGCCGGCAATATAGTAATCGATGCGGGCTTCCAGATCATCGGGCAGGTAATCTAGCTGTTGCAGGGCTTGGGCGGCGGCTATCCGTACTTCGCTTGATTCATGCGTCAGCACGGCAACCAGGGAAACGCGCGCGTCAGGATGCCCGATGCGGCCCAGTAGTTCGGCGGCGGCGGTGCAAATGGCCGGGTCGAAATCATTCAGGCAATTTATCAGTGCCGGCACAGCCGTGTTGCCCATGGCGCCGAGCGCTTCGGCGGCGGCATCACGGACGGTGCGGCGGTCGTCCCGTAATAGTCCGACCACGGCGTTAACGCCCATGGGGTCATTGATTTTGCCCAGGGCGGTGGCAACGATAATGCGCTGCCTGGCTTCATGCTGTTGCAGGAGTTCCAGCAGCGGCGGTACGGCGCGCGGGTCGCCTATCAGGCCCAGGGCTTCTGCGGCTGCCAGACGCACGTTGGTGTTGTCTTCCTGCAACATCTCGATCAGGCGGTCGGTTGCATCGCTTGCTCCCAGGCGGCCCAGAGCTTCGGCGGCGGCTTGGCGCACAGCGGCATGCTCGTCGTTGAGACAGGGCAGCAGGGCCGGTATGGTGGCGGCTGTTCCCAGGCGCCCCACAACGCGGGCGGAGGCAATCCGCGCATCAGGGTTTTCATCCTTAAGAAATTGTATCAGCGGTTCCACGGCGCGCGGGTCGCCTATCTTGTTTAATGCTTCGACCACAGCTCCTCGCAAATGGGGTTCCGGATCGCGCAGTTGGCCCATCAGCGGTTCCACGGCGCTCGGATCGCCGATGCGTCCCAGCGCCTCGGCAACAGCCCAGCGCACGGCATGCGACTGGTCGTTCAAGAGCTTGATCAGTGGTTCCACGGCGCGCGGGTCGCCGATGCGTCCCAGGGCTTCGGCGGCGGAGATGCGCACCAGTTCACGTCGGTCGCCCAGGCATTCCAGCAACGGCTTCACCGCCGGCCGGCCGGCCGCCGCCAGCCGGGTCATGGCGACGCGGTTGTCGATCAGGTCTCCGGACCGCAAACGATCGATTTCAAGCATGATCTGATCTTCGGACGTCGTGGCCCGGGCGCTGCTAATTGTCAAAGCTACACAAAACAAGACGATGCCAATACTTTTTTGCATTTAAACCTCCATGTATACCGCGAAGACGCCGTCACGGAATTTTAATCATTCCTGCCGGCGCACGATCACTCTATTGCCTTTGACTCGTAAAACAGAGATCGGTTCATTGCGCTGGATCAGCGGTCCCTCGGATATGACGTCATACTTGCGTCCGGCGATCAGGGCCATGCCGGCGGGACGCAGGTCGGTAACGGCGCGGCCGGATTGTCCCGCAAGCTCCTGCAGACGCCGGTCGGCGGATTTGGCCCCGGCCATGCTGCCGGAAAGGGTCAGAGCTTGGCCTGCGCGTGTGTGAGGGAAAAAACGAATCCAAACAACAACAACTGCACCCACCACGATAATCAATGCCAGGGCGATGTAGCCGCCCGTGGCCGGACCGAAATTGACGAACCCAACTATGACTGCGCCCAGCAGGGCCAGGCCGCCCAAGGCGCCCAGAATACCCCCGGGCAAAAACACTTCGGCGCAGATCATGATCAATCCGGCCGCCAGTAGCAGAATAAATGTTTCCATAAAATTAAATATGTTGAAGTAGAGTTGCTTGGGTCAATTTGCTGAGTTGTCCGAAATCATTATCGGTTCGACCACCAGGCGGGAACCATGAATCTCCACTATGCGCAATGGCGCGTCTTTTTCCACGAATTCCCCCCGGGTTACCACATCCAGCCGTCTGTCGCCGAACATGCCTGTGCCCGCCGGTCGTAGCTGAGTCAGGGCCCGGCCGGTCAGGTTTAAAAGATCATCAGTCGCCGGCGCGGAGCGGAACCCTTTGTCGCGACCGGTGGCATTGCTTAAAATGATGCGTTGCAGCAGTGGCGAACCAGGCAGGCGCCGTCCGAGCAGCAGGGCTGCCAGGCCGCCGATGACTACCGCGCCGGTTGTTTTTAGCAGCGGCGTATGCCAGTCGGCCAGGGTGATGGAGCGCCAGGTGATCTGGTCCAACTGGGGAGCCATGGCTGAAAAAAAGGCGTAAAATATCAACAAGATGCCGGCAACGCCTACCAGGCCGAATCCGGGAATGAACAGAAGTTCCACCATCAGCAACAGTACGCCCAGGCCGAAAATCAAAACTTCACTCATGCCGGCCAGGCCGGCGATATGATGGCCCCAGAAGAAAATGGCCAGGCAGATCAGACCGGCGATGCCTGGCAGACCGAAACCCGGGGTCTTGAATTCGATGTATAATCCCAGCAGACCTCCGGCCAGCAGCAGCACGGAGGCCGCTTCGATCATCCGGGCGATCTTTTCCGCCGTGGTAACCTCGAGCGTGATGGTGCGCGCGTCGGGCCAGCCCAATTCCGTCAGCATTTCCCGGACGTCGCGGACAGTGCCGCGTGACAGTAAAGGACGCTGATCTTCCCCCACGGGGCGGGCTGCCTCGACGTCGGTCAGGGTCAACAACTGGCCGGCCGGGCTGATGATTTCGTCGCCAATACGGTATTCCATTTCACGCCGCACCATGGCTTCGGCCAGCTGGGGGTCATGCCCCTTCTGCTGGGCCGCGGAACGCACCAGGGCCGCCGTTCCCGAGACGGCTTTTTCCTGCATGGGTTCGGGCATGTCCTGTGCGCCGCCCAGCGGCGAGATCATGATCGGCATGGCGTCGCCGATGACGCTACCGGGAGTCATGTAAATATGGTCGGTCGCCATGGCGATCAGCGCGCCGGCGGAAAAGGCGCGCGATTGCACCAGGGTATAGGTCGGGATGGAGGCGCGCAATAAAAGGAGAATTATTTCATCCGCGGCATCCAGGCGCCCGCCCGGGGTGTTGATGGTGAATATCACCGCCACCGCGCCGGAACGCTCGGCCTGGTCCAACCCGCGTCGCACCACGTACAGCAGGGCGCGGTCTATCGGCCCCTCCACGGGAATAATGTAAACTTCCGGCGCCGACTCCGTGGTCGGGGCGACAGTTTCCGCCGCCGCCGGCCCGGCAAGCATCAGGCACAGGCTAGCCGCTATCAACGCTCTAAACATAAGTCAAATTTCCCAAGCGGTTCGCGGTCCGTTGATTTCCGGGGGGTTTTACCGGAAACAGTGGCCGCCTGCCGCATCCTGTATAATGTTCGCCGATAGCGTGTAAAAAGTCAAGCCGTGAACAGCGTGAACAGCGGCCCAAAACTGCGGACTGGAAAATGGCCGCCTTTTCCACACAGGCAGCGCTTGTCCCGCTCTTGGGGTATGATGCCATACACCGCTTGATATTATTTTGGATTGCGGCGCCGCTTTCCGCTTGCGTGAAGCAGAGTGTCCGCTATAAAAATGATTCCATGATGGACACGATTTCATTGCGGCTGACTGGCTTGCGCAGGATGGTGTGGCGGCTGTCGCGTGCGATTTCGGTGACCTGTGTGGAGGGCATGAAGCCAGTATAGAAAATGCAGTGGGGCATCTCCCATAGCCTTTCCTTGCAAATTTTGGCAACCTCCGTAAAAACGTCTTCACCGTGCATCGCCGGCATGATGACATCCAGAATGATCACGGAATGATGGTGTTCAGTGAAGAGTTCCAGGGCCTGGCGGCCGGTTTCAGCCTGGGTCACCTGCAGGTTTTCGAAAGAACCTTTCAGCAGGCGCTCGAACAGCCGGCGGATCATGTGCTCGTCATCCACCACCAGGACGGTGTGCGGGGCGCAGGGTTGCAGACGAGATTCAGCGGGCGTGACAATCGACGCGCTTCGGCGCTGGGGTTGGCCGATACAATGTAACCCTCCCGGTCGGTCAGCAGCACGCTGTCTTGCAGGCCGCTTAAAAATTGTTCCAGCGGGTGAGCCGAGGCGGGCAGTTTAATCCGCAGCGGCCTGGCGGCTTTTTCCTCGCGAACCTTCAGGGGTGGGGCGGTATTCAGCGCCACACGTCCGTGGGTCAGGCAGGTTTCCCCCCGGTCGGCGGCTTTTGGAGTAGCAAGCGCCTCATGTCGGTTCATTGTGTTTCTCCGATTCCGCCCGCCGCCAACAAAGGTGTCCTGGTCGGTTGATCCGCCTGACATGTGATTTTATGATTGAGCTTACAGCCACTTTGCGATATTAAACTGTGGTTTACCAATGACAAGTAGTTTCCGCATGACCGGCTTTTGCCGTGTTTGATGTCGGGCGGCGCTGTGCAGCGGCGGACGGATGGGGGAGACCGTTATGTATCAGGAAAAAGACGGCGAAGTGCGGTTGCAGGGGCTGCCGGTCAGCCCCGGGCTGGCGGTCTCGCGCGTCTGTCTTTTCAATGATCGCCGGCATGACAGCCTCAGCGCCGCTCCGTCGTCGTCGGATCCGGCACGGGAATTGGCGGCCCTCGATGAAGCTGTCGCCTCCGCCTTGGGGCAACTGGCCAGCCTGAGCCATGATGTGGCCGATCGCATCGGTCCGGCCGAAGCGGGTATTTTTTCGGCGCAGGCCATGATCCTGGAGGATGCGGTGCTGCTGGATAAAATTCGTGCGGCGATCCGCGATGGTCAGTCGGCGGCAAAGGCCATCACACAGGTGCTGGATGAGTACGAAGCGCGGCTGCTGGCGCTGGACAATGAATATATCCGTGATCGCGCATCGGACATTGGTGAAATCAAGCGGCGCTTGCTGGATGTGCTGGGCGATGTGCGTCCTTCCCTTAAATGCGCGGGACAGGCCCATTGCCGCAAGGGGTATGATCGCATCATCGTGGCGGAGGAATTGACACCCAGCCTGACGCTGGAACTCGATTCGCGCCATGTGCGCGCATTCGTTACCGAGCGCGGAGGGCAGACTTCGCACGCGGCGATCCTGGCGCGCGCTCTGGGGATTCCGGCGGTGACCGGGCTGCGCGGCATTCACCAGGCTCTGGCTTGCGGGACGGAACTTCTGGTTGACGGTCAGACCGGCGAGATCGTGGTCTGGCCGTCCGCCGCCACGCTGGGCGCGCTCCGCGCCGTGGCGCCGGCCGCAACGGCGTCGGAACCGCCGGTGCCGGCCCTGCGGGTGCAGGCCAATATCACCACCGCCGCCGATACGGCCGCGGCGCTGGAGGCGCGGGCGGAAGGCGTCGGCTTGTACCGCACCGAATTCGAGTTTTTTGCCGCCAACCGGCTGCTGGATGAGGATGAGCAGTATGACCTCTACCTGTCGGTTCTGCACGCCATGCCTGACCAAACCGTTACTTTCCGCCTGCTGGATGTGGGCGGGGACAAGTCCGCCGGTTTCTTTGAAATCGAGGCTGAGCAGAACCCCTACCTGGGGTTGCGCGGCAGCCGCCTGCTCTTGGCGCGTCCCCAATTGTGGCGCTCCCAGGCCCGGGCCCTGGCGCGCGCGGCCGCGCACGGGCCGGTGCAGGTCATGGGTAATGCTGGAAGTGCCTTCCGCCTGCCTGCAGGTCCGGGAATTGCTGGCGGTGGCCGATTTTGCCAGTGTCGGCACGAACGATTTGATACAGTACCTTTTCGCGGTTGACCGCAACAACGAGCAGGTGTCTTACGATTACCGGCCGGACCGGGAGGTGTTCTGGCGCCTGATTGCCGAAATGGCCGCCGCGGCCCGGGATTTGGGGCGGCCTTTGACGGTATGCGGCGAACTGGCGGCCGAGCCGTGCCATCTGCCGCGTCTGCTTGAGGCTGGTGTTAAGGCGGTGAGTGTTAGCCCGCGCATGATTGCCGCGCTGCGCGCTGCGCTTCGTAAAAAAATATTTGTTTGAAGGCCTTCAAGAAAGAGGATGTCTAAATGAGTCTGTTTGATATGCAGGGCAAGACAGTGGTGGTAGTGGGCGGCGCCGGGTATCTGGCGTTGCCGGCCTGTGTCCTGCTGGCTGAGCATGGCGCGACGGTGGTGGTGGCCGACCGCAATCGCGAGCAGTTGGGAAAGGCTGAGGCCGCTGTGCGCCAGGCGCTGCCCGGCGCCAGAGTGAGTTCGCTTTTTGTGGATGTGGCGGATGAGGCGTCCATCAATCGACTGGTGGAGGACACCCTGTCGGTGCATGGCCGCCTGGACGGCATGGTCAACGCCTCCTGCGCTGCCATCGGCAAGCGCCTCGAGGATTTGCAGGCTGATGAGTTCGAACAGGCCAATCGCGTGAATATTACCGGTTTTTTCCTGCTGTCACGCCGGGCGGCGGAGGCCATGCCGGACGGTGGCAGCATCGTCATGATCAGTTCCATGTACGGGATCGTGGCCCCGGATCCGCGCATGTATCATGCGCCCATGCTGCCCAATCCTATCGAATACGGCACGGCCAAGGCCGGGATTCTTCAGATGACCCGCTATATGGCAGCCCATTACGGACCGCGTAATATTCGTGTCAATGCCATAGCGCCCGGTCCATTTCCCAAAGCTTGGAAATACGAAGGGGAGCAGGCTTTTATTGAGCGCCTGGCGGACCGCACCATGCTGGGGCGGGTTGGGCGTCAGAATGAAATTGCCGGCGCGGTGGCTTTCCTGGTATCGGACGCCTCGACTTTTGTGACGGGCCACTGTCTGCGGGTGGACGGCGGTTGGACCCAGTGGTGAAAAGGCCGCATGTTACGGCCGGTGAACATTGTCAAATAAAAGGACTGACCATGCATGTGATGGAGATGTTGTCGCTCAAGGGCAAGGTGGCGGTGATGACCGGCGGTGCGGGCAAGTATGGCCGTCAGATTGTGGCGGCCCTGGCCGAGGCGGGAGCGGACACCTATATTGCCTCGCGCAATGTTGCGGAACTGGAAAAGGTGGCTGCGCTGCACCGTGAGCGCGGTGAACAGGTAACAGCCCTGGCGCTGGACCTGGCCGATGAGGCATCCGTCAAAGCCCTGCGCGATGTAGTGCTGTGCCGCGCCGGCCAGGTGGATGTTCTGGTAAACAACGCCGTGGCCCGCGTGACCCGGGGCTGGGACGATTGCCTGGAAAATTTCGATCGCAGCTGGCATATCAATGCGACCGGCCTGCACGCCATCACGCGCTGTTTCGGCGAGGCGATGATTGAACGCAAATCCGGCTCGATCATCAATATCGGCTCGATGATGGGCATGGTCGGGGTGGAACAGCACAATTATGACGGCACCAGCATGGGCGGTTGGTCGCCCGATTATTTTTTCCACAAAGGGGGCATGATCAATTACACCCGCTTTTGTGGCAGTTACTTCGGACGCTTCAACGTCCGCTGCAATTGCGTCAGCCCCGGCGGACTGCAGCAGCCCGATCACCAGGAGCGTTTTGTCCAAAATTACAGCGAGCGTACACAACTGGGGCGCATGGCCGGTGAAACCGATCTCAAGGGGGTGATCGTCTTTCTGGCTTCCGATGCTTCGGCTTATGTGACGGGCGCCAATATCCCCGTGGACGGTGGCTACACCGCTAAATGACAATACGCCGGAGGCTAGCGCCATGACCGCCATAAATCCAGAATCTTCGCCCGCTGCCATGGCCGCGGAAGCGGAATTGCGTCGCCTGGCGGAGGCGTTCCATCTGCCGCTGTTGACCGTTGTGGCGGATGAAATGTTGGATCCGGAATTGGTTGCCCGTTTGCCGCTGGACTGGGCCCGCGGCCATACGGCCCTGCCGGTGCGTTATGCGGAAGGGTTGGGGGTGTTGCTGGCCGATCCGCTCAACCTGGATGTGCCCAAGCATCTTTCCCTGTTGTTCAATTGCGAACTGACCCCATTGCTGGCGCCGCCGGCCGTAATTCTGGCGGCGATTGAGAAATGTTACTTTCAGCGGCCGGGCACGCCGGCGGATTTCCTGGCGGAGCTTTCGCCCCCTACGGTTGCCGCCGCGCCGCGCGCCGATGACCTGCTCCAGACCTCCGCGCATGCCCCGGTCAGTCAACTGGTCAACCTGATACTGCTGGGCGCGGTGAAAGCCGGCGCCTCGGATGTGCATCTCGAACCATTTGAGAGCCGGTTGCGTGTGCGTTACCGGGTTGATGGTCTGCTTTATGAACAGGCCTCGCCGCCCAAACATCTGGAAGCCGCCCTGGTGTCGCGTTTGAAGGTCATGGCCCACATGGATATTTCCGAGAAACGTCTGCCGCAGGACGGCGCCGCGCGGGTGCGGGTGGGGGAGCGGGAGCTGGATGTGCGTGTTTCGACCATTCCGGCGGCCGAGGGCGAGCGCGTGGTTTTACGGTTGCTGAATCGTGCCGAGACCCTGCGTCCGATGGACGGTCTCGGCATGCCTCCGGAGCTTCTGAAGGAATTTCAGGTATTGTTGCGGGAAACATCGGGGATGCTGCTGGTGTGCGGGCCCACCGGCAGCGGCAAGACCACCACGCTCTATGCGGCCCTGCAGCAGTTGGACCGGGCCCATACCAACATCCTGACCATTGAGGATCCGATTGAATACCAGCTTGATGAAATCGGGCAGATGCAGGTGAAACCCAAGATTGGTCTGGATTTTGCCGAGGGACTGCGGCATATTCTGCGGCAGGATCCCGACACGATCATGGTGGGGGAAATCCGGGATGCGGCAACGGCGGAAATAGCCGTGCGCGCCTCCTTGACCGGACATCTGGTATTCAGCACTCTGCATACCAACGATGCCGCCGGCGCGGTGTTGCGCATGCTGGATGTGGGCGTCGAGCCCTACCTGCTGGCTGCGGCCCTGCGCGCAGCCCTGGCCCAGCGTCTGGCCCGCCGGTTATGTCCGGCCTGTTGCCGGCCGGCTGAACTGACGCCGGCCGATCTGGTCTGGCTGGAGGATGCCGGTATTGCGCCCGCCGGCGCTCCGGCGCTCCAGGGGGCCGGCCCCGGCTGTCCGGATTGTCTGGAGGGCTATCGTGGCCGGGTGGGTCTGTTTGAATTGCTGGCCATGCGTCCGGCGCTGGCGGCGCTTGTCAGGGCCGGGAGCTGTGATGCCGCGGAGTTGCGGGCGGCTGCCGGCAGCGAAGGCCTGCGTTCTCTGGGGCAGGACGGATGGGGAAAGGCCTGTGCGGGTCTGACCTCCATGGAGGAACTGCGCCGCGCGATCGGCCGGGTAGGCTGAAGCGTCCGCCCCTGGCATCTTTTGATAGAGAGGAGAACAACATGGGGAAAACCATTAAAATCGGTATTGCCGGGGCTCGTTTCGCCGCCGGCTTCCATTACGAGTCGTATCAGCATGTGCGCGGTGTCGATCTGGAAATCGTGGGTGTCTATTCGAAAAGCGCCGCCAGCCGCGAAGACTTTGCGCGGGAAAGAGGCATCCGCGCCTTCGATAGTTACGACGCCATGGTCAAGGCCGTGGATGTGGTGGATATCTGTGTGCCGGGCGCGCTGCATGAGCCGTTTTGCACAAGGGCGGCGGAATTGAAACGGGATGTGATCGTGGAAAAACCCTTTACCGGCGCCTACGGTCCGGGTACGCCGGACTGGCGCGGCGACCGCGCGGATAAGCAGGGCCTGCTGGATCAGGCCGTAGCTTCCGTGCGCCGCATGCAGGATGCCGGCCGGCGGCATGGCGTCCGCATCATGTATGCCGAGAACTGGGTTTATGCCCCCTCGGTGCAGAAGGAGGCTGAAATTCTGCGCGCCACCCGCGGTCAGATTCTCTGGATTCACGGCGAGGAAAGCCACAGTGGCAGCATCAGCACGGCCTACGGCGATTGGAGCCTGGCCGGCGGCGGGTCGCTGGTGGGCAAGGGCTGTCACCCTCTGACCGCCGCCCTGTATCTGAAACGGGTTGAGGGCCAGGTCAACGGCGGTGCGCCGGTCCGGCCCCGTGCCATCAGTTGCCGGGCGCATGCCATCACGCGCAATCCCGCTTTCCGGGATGAGGGACATTTGCGCACTGATTACAAGGATGTGGAGGATTTCGTGCAGGTGCACATTGTCTTTGAAGACGGCATGGTGGCGGATATTTTCTCCTGCGAGCTGGTCATGGGCGGCGTGCATAACTGGCTGGAAGTGTACAGCAACAATCATCGCATGCGTTGCAACATCAATCCGATCAACGCCAATATGCTCTACAATCCCGTGGAAGCGCAATTGACCGATGTTTACCTGGTGGAGAAACTGGGCTCCAAGCAGGGGTGGAGTTTTCCGGCGCCTGACGAAAACTGGATGACGGGGTATCCCCAGGAA
>JAIVGW010000457.1 GCA_020201415.1 Lentisphaerota bacterium | reverse complement strand
GGTTTACCCGCTCCTAGCGGGGGCTTGCCCTACCCACGGTAAATGCTTATGCAATGGTAGGGCGAGGTCTCCGACCGAGCCGTCTTGCCCGAGAATGACGCAGCCCTGTTAGCCTTGCAAAATTGCGGTTGCGGGAGCTTGCTATCTATTCATCAATTTTATATAATTTTTGAGTTTACGACTGTGCCGTCGGGTGGTGGAGCCTATATTGCAATCAGGATGCATGATCATTAACACTAGGAGATCATTATGTCATTTTCCAACACGATTCCCTTGAGATTCTGGTCCCGTTGTTTGTCTGTCAATCTGCTCATGGCGATGATCGCCTTACCCGGGACTGGGTTGCTGGCCAAGGCGCCAGCGGACGAGACTTCAATACTGGAGCAACGCCGCGTTTTGCTGGCCGCGGCGGGCCAGGGTGGATCTGATAATATGCTGGTATTGCAGTCCGCTCTGGATGACGCGTCCGATCTGGTGCGTTTGACCGCCGTACATTTACTGGCGGGTATGGGCGCCGAGGGGCGGCCTGGCTTAGCTGCCGCTCTGCGCAATGATGATCCACGGGTGCGGCGCGTGGCTATTGCCGCCTTGGCGGCCCAGGATCTGTTGCCGTCTTATTGGAGTATCGTGCTATTGGATGAAGATCCGGCCATCCAGCGCGAAGTTCGTTTGATATGGACCAGGCAATTTGCACTGCCGCGGGGAGCGGCTCTGGAGTCGCTGGTTGATGAGCTGGCAGCAGCCTATAAAGATGCTGAGCCGGGCAAACGCCGGCATATCATCGGCCTGCTGGATGAATTTGATGAATTCAATGATTCCATGCGCGATCTGCTCCTGCTGGCGATTAAGGATCAGGATGATGGTGTAAGATCAGCGGCTTTCGACATATTACGCCAGCACGCAAAATTGGATTGGCCGGAATTGCAGGGCTTGATCGAGACGGCCCTGGCGGATTCCTCCGAAAATGTACGCGAATCAGGGAGGCAGTTGCGCTGGTCGCTGTTGCAGGTCATGCCGCCTGAGTTGCCGCTGCAAGGTTGGCGTTTCTGTCTGGATCCGGAAGCTCGCGGCCGTGATGAAAAATGGTTTGCCGTGGATTTTGACGACAGCGCCTGGGATGAGGGCGAGATCGGCACCCACTGGCATAACTTCCTGGACGACCATTACATAGGTCCCGGTTGGTATCGGATTGAGATCGATATCCCAAAGATGGCAAAATGGGATGAGGCGCAACTGCATTTTGCGGGTGTGGATGAAGGCGCCTGGGTGTGGGTTAACGGTCAGTTTGTCGGCGAGCATGACATTGGTCCGGAAGGCTGGGATAAGCATTTTATTCTGGATGTGACCGAGCAGATTGTTCCGGGTACGCGTAATCAGATTACCATTCTGGCGCGTAATACCGCCGGCGGTGGCGGTGTCTGGCAGCCGGTCTGGCTGCGCGTGATGGATTCCAGCCGTTTGCAATGAAAATGTAATGTTACAATCGATTCGGTTTCAAAAGTCTATGCGAAAAAGGTTGCGACGACGCGCAACCCTCCAAATATTAATAAAACCGACTGTTTTTTCACTGGAGGGTTCCAATTATATTGTCAAGGACGGTCAGCCCCGGGCAGAGATTGTAACGGCGGAAAATCCCATCAGTTCCGTCAAGCTGGCGGCAAATGAATTGCAGACCTATATCAGGAAGATCACCGGCGCCGAACTTCCGATTCGCGATACTGCCGGTGCGCCGGGTATGCCGGTGCAGATTTATATCGGGCACAGCGCGGAGACTGAGCGACTGGGTGTTACCGCCCAGGGACTGGAGTGGGATGCCTACCGGATGAAAAGCGGTCCCGACTGGCTGGTGCTGATCGGTGACGATACGGTTTTCGAGCCGCGCGGTATTTACGCCACCAGCCGAGGCGATTGGAGCAATTTGAAACAACAGCAGTGGGAGGAAGCCGTTGGTCTGGATTGGGGCAATCCTGTCGGAACCAAAATGTGGCAGAAGTACAACAAGGAACTGGATCTCTGGCGATTTGATGGCAAGGGCACCCTCAATGCCGTGTATGGTTTTCTGAAGGGGCTGGGCGTGCGCTGGTACATGGCCGGTGAACTGGGTGAAATTGTGCCGGAAATAAAGACGGTTGAGTTGCCGGCAGTGGACCAGACCGTTGAGCCATTCTGCAAATTCCGTATGGTGGCCTACGCGCGTTACGCCACTAGCCAGGACATTGATGAACTAATGTGGTCGTTGCGCCAGGGCGTCAACGAGCCGTTCGGATTTTTTACCCATCACGGTATAGCCAATGTGAGTCGCAGTGAAGTGTTAAAAGAAAAACATCCGGATTATTATGCCTTGTATAATGGCGTGCGCCAGACGGAGGGCAAGACGGCCAGCGTCTGTCTTTCCAGCGAAGGATTGTTTCAGGAGAATCTGCGGTTTGTGCGGTTCATGTTCGACATGTATGACGTGCCGGTGGTGGATGTGATGCCCGATGACGGTTTTTCCTCAATCTGCCAGTGTGACAAATGCGCTGCCCAGGAGACTCTGGATCGCGGCCGTCGGGGCATTTTCTCGGATTACGTCTGGAGTTACGTCAACCGCATGGCCGAGGAAGTGGCCAAATCACATCCCGGCAAGTTCATCACCTGCGGCGCCTACAGCACTTACTGGCTGCCGCCGACCAAGTTTGAAAAACTCAGCCCTAATCTGATTGTCTACGTGGTGAATGGCCGCCGGCGTTTTCCACAAGAGGAACTGGATGTTGAGGCGTTGGAGGGATGGAAGCGTTTGACCGGCAACAAAATCATCACCTTCATGAATGTGGGCGGCGGCGCCAATACGCCGCGGTTGTTCGCCGGCGACATGCAGAAAATCAAGCATGTGGTCATGGGCGAGGACATGTGGCCGCCGTTTTCCCAGGGGGGCTTGGCCCTGCCGGGATTCAATCATCTGAACTATTATATTTCCGCTCTTTATCAGTGGGATGTTGATCAGGACATTGACGCGGTGCTGGAAGAATATTACCGGCTCTACTATGGGCCGGCCGCCGCGGAAATGTCGAAGTTCATTGATTTCTACGAAGCCAATCAATGGGATTTTAATAAAATTGACGCTGCGCCTCTGCTGGAGGAGATGTTCGATTTTTTTGCGGCCGCCAAGCAGAAGCTGGATCCGGAGTCGGTTTACGGACAGCGCCTGGCCCTGTTTGAATTGGGGCTGAAACGCTGGAAAGATCGCTATGAACTGGTGAAGGACGGACGTACGGGCGCGCCGGTATTCAAGCTGGACCGTGAC
>JAIVGW010000203.1 GCA_020201415.1 Lentisphaerota bacterium | reverse complement strand
AAAACCGCCGTGATATCCCGGTAGTTCTGATTTTCGAGACCGGGGCGTTTCCTGCGGCGGGCCAGATTAAAATACCATGCGGCGCCCGAATCCAGTTCCGGGGCGATGACATAGTTCATGGGATCCCCCTCCGCCCCCTCCCGACCGACGATGGCCACGGGCAGACGGAGCGTGACCCGCCAGTAGTCGGCGCCATGTTCGGTTCGCGCTTCGGCCATAGAGGCCCACCGTGTAATCACCCGCCCACCGCCGGCGCGATCAGCGTCATAGACTTTTCCATCCGGATTGATTTCAATCTGGTAATAGCTGTGACTGGGCGATTCCAGGACCAGCACCACGCTGTCGCCCTCCCAGACATCCGCAGCAACTTGCAGGTTCTGCATATCAGGCTCATGGCAGAGAATGTCGAACAACAACGCGCCAGCCTCCCATTGCACACTGAAAGTAGTCGGTATTTGGGGCACTTCATCTTTGTACCGCGCCCCATAACTCGGGATAAAGGTCTGGGGTTCCGCGGCTGCCGCAGCGCTGACATGGCGCGCGGTCACCACCGGCGCCTCGGCGCGCGGATCTCCGGCCTTTTCCCTTTCGACGAGTTCCTGCCGCAAGGTGTCCAGGGGCGGCAACTCATCCATGATCAGCTGGATCCGTTGACCGTAAATCGTATCACCGGCGCGCTCACGCGCCTTTTGCAGCATCTCCATGAATCGGATCCGGTCGGGCAAGGGCACATTACGCGGATCACAACGCCGCTTATCATTGACGTCGGAGCGACTGTAGATCGCTTCGGCGAATTCGAAGGCCGCCTGCATCTCCGCGTGCGCCGGACCATAAAAGAGGCGATGGTATTCGTCAAGGAGTGCATCGACATCCTGATCGGCGTCCCAGAGAAAACGCGCCTGCGTGTAAAGTGTCAGGTGGTCCAGACCCGGCGAGTGCCAACGCCCCCCGGACTGAGCCATCTCGCAACGTTCACCGCGTGAAATCCCCTTGAGCGCCCGGAGGTCCCGGGCCATATTGCGGGGATGAATCACGGGGAATTTGCGCCCCAGCCCGTACCGGTTGTTTTCAACCCGCAGGATGTTCCCGGGCGCGACTTTAGCGCGCCAGCCCTCGACACGATCCCAATACGCTTTCCAGCGCACCGGATCATCCATCAGGGGCCGCCCGCAATTGGCGATCCAGACCGCCACATTCGGCGTGAATTTCTCAACGTTGTCCGGCGGATAAATATACGGGGTGTAGGCGCCGCAGGTTACCAGCCGGTCCGGATGGGTCTGGTAAAGCTCCCGGGCCACGCGATCAATAAAGCCCCAGACCAGATCCGACGGAGACAACTGCCGGCACGCATCGCAGCCGCACTTGTGGAAGCCATCCTGGGGCCACAGCGAAACCAACGGTTCATCATAGTGATCGAACATAAACCGGGCATAGTTGATCGTCTCCCGCTGAAAACCTTCTGAAGAAAAACAGACATGCCCGGTACCCCGGAATTCAGTGTCACGTTTGCCGTCACGCAACAACGCGTAGTAATCGGGATGCGCCTCCTGCATTTCCTTACGCGCGTGAACCCTGGCCAACCCGTGGGCGTGACTGGCATAGCCCATCGTCTCATAGGCGGAATTCATGCCCGCGTAGTTGTACCATAGCCAGGTGCGCAGTTGGTAATCGGGCCGTTCCGTTTTTGAGACATCGGGAAGAAAAACGGTTTTAAGCTCGGGCACCACCTCGCCAATTTCCTCCGGCAGGTACCAGCGCACCCCCAGGGCCCGCAGCAAGGCGTAAACCGCGTTTAAGGAACCGCCCGCATCCTGCTCCCAGAACCCCTGGCCGCCGCCCGCGCCCTGATATTCACGCGACCAGTTCAAACCGCGCGGATTCCAAACGGACACATTGTCTTCCCCGTAACGTTCGGCAATAAAATCGTCAAACCCGCGCGGATTCCAAAATTTCTTGTACAAAAGATTGAAGGCATATCCCCAGGCCGAATCGGTCCGATCGCCGACGACCTGGTCCCACTCCTGCCGCGCCCGGGGAATATCACCGTTCGCTGTGTTCCAGGGTTCCGGTGGTGTGAAATCAAAGTCGTCACCCAACAGCACCAGCCAGTTATCGCCGGCCTCCATGCGGAACGCACCGAATTTCAAATCGCCCCCTGTGACCCCCAGGTCTTCGGTATAGACGCTGCGGCCAACGTAGATTTTAACCGGGTGGGTTGTGCCCGGCTCGTTCATGATCGGCAGGCGGGCGCCACTCATCTTTTCGATGTAATACTGTAACTCCAACGCGGCCAGGTTGACCATGCGCGGGCGCGCCGGATTTTCACTGATCACGATCACGGCGTTCGGCACGCCATCTTTAACGATGCACACATCGGATTTGAAAGCCAGCGCGGAACGCCCCCCGGCATCGTCCGTCGCCGGGCGCGTGGCCGAACCGCAACCGGCGCACAACAAAACCAGGCAAGACACAAAAGCCCATCGTTGCAATATTTGCATTTTTATCTCCCGTTATTTAAGACTCGGCATCAAAACCCCACTGTCCAACCGCCATTTGCGCAGTCTATCAAGCATGCGACGGCAAAGCTCCGGTTGTTGATCGGCGACATTTTCCTTTTCACCGATATCTCCCCCTCCAACATGGTACAGCTCTAAACGCCCATCCTCAAAAAAGTCAAAGAGCTTCCAGTCACCTTCCCGGATTGCGCCACAGGGCTGAGAAGCGCCATCCCCCAGATGTGGGCGAAACCAGTGGGGAAAATGCCAGAAAAGGACATCTCTGGTGGTTTTGGCGGGATCAGTCAATAAAGGTTGAAAGCTCACGCCGTCCACGTGCTGTTCAGGCT
>JAIVGW010000456.1 GCA_020201415.1 Lentisphaerota bacterium | reverse complement strand
TATTCTTAATGGCCGCCGGGCTTGATTTTCCTGTTGCTGCCGTTGAATTTAAAAGTATAAATTTTCTTGTTTTTTTCGGCAGCAATGGGAAAATAAGGCACTAAAATCAGACTGGGTTTTATTTAGTGTGGAAGTCGCATAATATGGCAGCCATACCCATGGGAGGCTCATGAAAAAACTCAAGTGGATTGTCGGCATCTTCGTACTGGTTCTGGCGGTGGCGGCGGTGGCGCTCTGGCTCTGGCTCGATGCTATCATAAAGACCACCGTGGAAACGGTCGGCCCGCGGGTGCTGGGCGTACCGGTCACTCTGGGCCATGTCAGGCTCGCGCCCTTGCGCGGACGTGTGATCCTGAAGGATCTGGAAATCGGCAATCCGGAGGGATTCCGCGCAGCACATCTGTTCAAACTGGCGGAAATGGATGTGGACTTGGACATGTCCTCGCTGTTCGGCCGGACGCTGCGGTTTTCCACTATCCATGTCATCGGACCGGATGTGATCTATGAACAGAGCCTGAAAGGCAACAACTTTTCCAAACTGCTGGACGGCCTGGAACAACCGGCTCAGCCTGACGACAAGCCGACAGACGCCGCACCGGCCGACAAGCCTGACGGCAAGCCCCGGAAAATCATCATTGATCATTTCCTGTTTGACGAAGCACGTCTGCGTGTGCAGACACCCGTACCGGGCGCCCCACCGATTAGCCTACCCCTGCCCGGCATCGAGCTATTCGATGTCGGCAAGGACAAGGGCGGCGCCGGCCTACGGGATATCCTGCGGCAGATCTTCCGCGGCATCAGCGGCGCAGTGACCGGAGTGATTTCCGGATCGTCCGAACTGCTTGGCCAGGGATTGAGTGTTTCCTCGGACCTGGCGACGGAAGGTGTCCGGGCCCTGGGTGATGCGGCCGGCGCCGGGGCCAAAACCGTGGAAGGCGCGGCCACTGAAGGAGCACGCGCCATAGGTGAAGGCGTGGATCGGGCCGTCAGCGGCTTGGGCCGCATGCTGCCCGGCCGACGCGAAAGTGAAGAAAAATAGCCGCTCCCTCACGGCAACGGATCAGGAATCATGGCGGGCGCCATGCCGGACCGGCGCACAACAGGGCTGCAGCCGGCCGGCCAGCAAAGGATGGATCGTCAGATGGTGCGCCAGGGCATGGGCCACCATGCGGTTGCCCTGTTCGGTGTAATGACCCCGGGCGCCACGATAGCGACCATCATCATTGGCGATGAACAGCTCATCAATCCGCTCGGCCGGCAATCGCCGGTATTCCGCGACCAAGTCGATGAAAATCCAGCCGCGCCGGTCGGCCTCGGCGCGCAGCCAGGCGCGCCAGCCGTCGGAATCGCCTTTAAAATAATCATCCTTCACCGGCAGGTGCACCAGTACCCCCGTGCGCCCGGACGCCGCATGCATCTGGTGTAGCTCCTCAAACAACCGCAGCGCCGTGGCCTGGCGCAGGGCCTGCCAACGTTCCGCCCGTACGGCCCGGCGGGCGGCAATGGTTTCCATGGCCAGGTTCATCAAACGCAAGTCGCCATACCGCCCGGCCCATTGCGATAATAAATCTTCGCCGACTCGATGCCTGGGCGCCGGAACATTATCCACATGTAACCGGTCGTCCTTCAAAGTTAGCACCGGTTTGCCGTAACCCATGAACCGGTCGCGGGTCATGCGGCGATAATCCTCGGTAATGAAGGCCATAATATGCAG
>JAIVGW010000455.1 GCA_020201415.1 Lentisphaerota bacterium | reverse complement strand
GAATTGACCTCGCTGCCGGGTCGGTCCAAACTGGACGGGTATCCGGTGCGGGCCGCCATAGGATTTGAAGGCGGCTGATTCGGTTGGCATCTGGGGCCGCCGAAAGATGACGCAGCAGGCTGTGATAGCCATGCAATCAGGTGCACGATTCTCCGGCGCGGGTAAGGGCGGCGGACGCTTCCGCGGCAAACATGGGCGACCGGAGGTGTAATCTGGTGTTTCCTGAACGCCGAATCCATGAACGCTGCACACTGAACAGGATGACGATCAGCGTGTTGTCGAAGCGCTAATAATAAGCGAGATCAAGAGCAGGTCAAGCCGCCTCACTCCAAATTATTCTGCCATCCGCGGAAGATATGGAGTGCGACTTTGCGTTTGGACAGCTTCATACTCCATGTGTTGTGGTCTGCAAGGGCTTGACGCCCCTTTCCGCTTGCGGCCAGGATTTGGTAAAGGCGTCCATTTTCGAGTGCGTAGTTTTGGGAAACGGGTTCCGTGATTGATTTTGTCCTGCATTGGCATTACAATTCCCCCGTTTGATTTTTCGGCAAACAAGGGGATGATTTTATGAATTTACAGCAGCTTTTTGCGGAGCGGATCGGCGGGGCCACGTTCGGGCTGACCAACGAGATTTACAAGTTTGCTAAAATCAAGCGGGCGAAGGCTGAGGCGCGCCGCAATCATCCGGACATGGAGCTGCTGGACTTCGGTGTAGGTGAGCCGGACCGCGTTGCCCCGGCGCCCATCCGGCGCGCCCTGAAGAAGGCGGTGGACGATCCGGCCAATCGCGGTTATGCCGACAACGGCATCGGGGAATTCAAGGCGGCCGCAGCCCGCTATATGCGTGAGTTTTTCGGTGTGGCGGATCTTGACCAGGAAACCCAGATTGTGCACAGCATCGGCTCCAAGCCGGCTCTGGCCATGCTGCCGATGTGTTTTGTCAATCCCGGGGATGTGGCGCTGGTGACGGTGCCGGGGTATCCGGTGCTGGCCACGCATACGGCCTATCTGGGCGGGAGGACGGTGAAGGTGCCGCTGTTGCAGCAAAACGATTTCCTGCCGGACCTGGGGGCGATTGATGTCGATACGGCGCGGCGCGCCAAACTGTTCTACGTCAATTATCCCAATAATCCCACCGGAGCGGCGGCGCCGGAGAAGTTTTTCGATGAGCTGATTGAATTTGCCCGGACTTACAATATCCTGATCGTTCAGGATGCTGCCTATGCCACTCTGTTTTACAATCGCGAGCCGCTTTCCATCCTTAGTCGTCCCGGCGGCCTGGAGACGGCGGTGGAACTGCATTCCATGAGCAAGAGCTACAACATGACCGGTTGGCGCCTGGGATTTGTGGCCGGAGCGGCGGGAGCGGTCAGCGCCTATGCGACGGTGAAGGATAATATTGATTCCGGGCAGTTCAAGGCCATCCAGGTGGCCGCCTGTGCCGGCATCGCCGAGAAACGTCTGGCGGATGGCATCTGTCGGCATTACCGCCGCCGCTTGGTGAAGATGGTGCGCTGTCTGCAGTCGGCGGGATTTGATGCCCGCATGCCGGGCGGCACGTTTTATCTGTATGTGCCGGCGCCGCGCGGCGCGGTCGGCCAGGAATGGCGCAGTGCGGAGGAGGCTTCGCAGTATCTCATTAGAGAGCAATTGGTCTCCACTGTGCCCTGGGACGATGCCGGCGCTTACCTGCGGTTTTCCGCCACTTTCGAGTCTACC
>JAIVGW010000454.1 GCA_020201415.1 Lentisphaerota bacterium | reverse complement strand
GAAATGACGTGATACCAGCCACCCTCAACATCTATTCTTAAAGGCCTTGCCATGACTAAAGACAACCAAATTCAACATTAAATGTCAAATCATTTGTAGAATGTCGAGACGTGACCCCTAATAATTAGTTTGCGTTGTCGGCAACGGCTGTGTAAATTTGTTTTTTGATTTCCACCGGCAAGCAGTTGTGGCCTGCAATCATAGCGCGATAAAATGCAAATGGATGATTATCAATCAAAGCGTCGTCAGGCGCGTGGACGCCCTCGCCGGATCATTTTCAATAACGACGGCTGTGATGCCCGTCGGGCCATTGCCAGTGCTACGGAGTTTCTAAATCAACGGACCGCGCCGCTGGCCGGAACCCAGGTTGACACTATCAGCTATTGCACCAGCGAGGGGTTCGGATTGTTCCGGCACAACACCCGCATCGGCAGTATTGGCCCCCTGGCCGGTAAAACCGGCGCCGAAACGGCGGTGGCGGCGCTGATTGCGCAGGGCACGGACCCGTTGCGGGTGGTAACGGAATTCGGTCATGCCCACGGCCTGGAGGTCTTTTGGTCAATGCGCATGAATTGGGACCAGGACGGACGGAAAAGGCCGGAATATTTTGAAGCCAACCGTTTCAAACAGGAGCATCCCGATTGCCTGATGGGCGCCCGGGATGCCGGGCCATACGGGCACAAGTGGGCGGCGGTGGATTACAATCATGAGCAGGTGCGCGCCATGGCGCTGGCCTGTATCGGGGAAGTCTGCCGCGATTATGCAGTGGATGGTGTTGAGTTGGATTTTTTTCGTCAACCTGTTTTCTTCCGCAACACCCTGGCAGGCCGTCCGGTTAATGAAGAAAAGCGCGGCAAAATGACCGAAATGATCCGGCAGGCGGCGGCCCTGTGCGAACGGGAGGGGCGCCGGCGTGGGCGGCCCATCCTGCTGGCGGTGCGCACCGCGGATGATCCGGATTATGCCGCGACCATCGGCCTGGATATCGAGCAATGGATGCGGGAAGATCTTGTCGATATTTACATTCCCAGCGGGTATTTCCGTCTGCGCGACTGGCGCGACAGTGTGGCGCTGGGTCATCGGTACGGGGTCAGGGTTTATGCGGGGCTGAGTGAAAGCCGGGTGGGCGGTCGACATCATGCCGATTGGTTGCGCGCTTCGGATGAGTGCTACCGCGCGCGTGCCGCCAATGCCTGGCAGGCCGGCGCGGATGGGGTTTATCTGTTCAACATTTTTGACACAGACCGCCGGATTTGGCGTGAGCTGGGTGATCCATCAGCCCTGCGCGCGTTGGACAAGGTTTACGTTGCCAGTGTGCGCGGTCCCGGCCGTATATCGGAAAAGCCCGGCAGTAATTACCCTTTCCGGCATTTCATCCAATTGCCGGTCTTGACGCCTGGCACGCCTTTGGAATTGGCGGCGGGAGACCGCCGGGTGGTGCGGATTGAAATGGCTGAACACATCCAGTCCGGGGCGGGCTTGCGGACGCCAAAGGTCACGTTGCTGTTGAAGATCGGGCATTCGCAAAAAGCAGTGATGACCGCCGGCCTGGAGCATATGGTATTATTTAACGGACACCAGGCTAATCTGGAAGCTATGAAAGTTGGCTGGAGCCGTTATGCGCTGGAAGCGGATTGGTTGCGCCGCGGGTGGAATACAGTGGAAGTCATGCATACCGGTGCGACAGCCGTTTTAATTGAGGATGCCGCGGTGACGGTGGATTAT
>JAIVGW010000202.1 GCA_020201415.1 Lentisphaerota bacterium | reverse complement strand
CGGGTGACGGCGCCGCCGCAGGACGGACAATTGCCGGGCATGGCAAAAACCTCTTCCGTACCATCCCGCACGGACTTATCGACGCCCGTCACCACCGGAATAACTTCACCGGCCTTTTCAATCGTCACCAGGTCGCCGACACGGATATCGCGCCGCTTAATATCATCGGCATTGTGCAGCGTGGCGCGGTTGATGGTGGAACCGGCCAGCGCCACCGGCTCCAGTTCCGCCACCGGCGTCAACACCCCCGTGCGGCCCACCTGCACAGTGATGGCGCGCAGACGGGTGACGGCCCGTTCCGGCTCGAACTTGAAGGCCACCGCCCAGCGCGGACTCTTGGCGGTCATCCCCAGTGCTTCATACAGTTCCCGCTCATCAACCTTGACAACACCGCCGTCCGTCTCAAAAGGAAAATTGTCACGGCTGGATTGCAACTCATCCAAGGCACGCAACACGTCTTCCGGTCCGGCGCAGATCCAATGACGCGGCGGCACCGGCAAGCCCATGGAACGCAGATATTCCAGTAATTCCCCATGCCGCTCCGGCGCCGCGCCGGTGGCTGCGCCCAGACCATAGAATACCGCCGCCAGCGGACGGCGGGCCACCTGCGCGGAATCGAGTAGTTTCAACGATCCGGCGGCGGCATTGCGCGGATTGGCAAAGACGGTTGCGCCGGCCTCGCGCCGCATCCGGTTGAGTTCGGCGAAGCCGTCCCGCGGCATGAAAACCTCGCCACGCACTTCCAGCAGCGGTGGCGGCTGAGCTCCGGCCAAGCGCAGTGGTATGCTGCGAATGACCCGCAGGTTGGCGGTGATGTCATCGCCGACCTCGCCGTTGCCCCTGGTACAGCCCTGCTCCAGGCGCCCTTGCTTGTAACGCACGGTCACCGCCACCCCATCAATCTTCGGCTCCACCACATAAGAACAGGTTCGACCGGCCAGGCGGCGGGCGATGCGGTTCAGGAATTCCAGCAACTCCTCCCGGCTGTAGGTGTTGTCCAGGCTCAGCATCGGCGAGGCATGCCGCACGGAAGTAAATTCCTTGAGGGGGGCGCCGCCCACGCGCCGGGTGGGCGAATCGTCGGACGCCAGCTCGGGATGTCGTTCCTCGATATCCGCCAACTCGCTGTACAATTGATCGTAATCACGATCGGATATTTCCGGACGCGCCTCGACATAATACAGGCGGTTGTGCCTGTCAAGTTCAGCCCGCAACCACTGCGCGCGTTTTGCCGGCATCACTTGGTCATGACCGGATTTTGGAGTTGAGTCCGCCATAAGCTTTTGGGAATTACCCGTCTTTGTAAAACATTCTATCGCTTCAGGCGCGACCCAAGCGACGCAGTTCCTTCAACATCACCGGCCAGGCTTCATCGGCATAAAATCGATGAGCGCCGGGCCCCTCCACCAGGTGGCAGCGCGCCGGCGCGCCGCAGGCCCGGTAAATTTGCCGCAAATCACGGAAAGCGGCGCGGGTGGCCGCAATGGGAAATATGGGATCATGACGTCCGGCCACCAGCACCACGGGCTTCGGGGCGAACAGCCCCATGATATCGGCCATATCGGCATATTTCAACAGGCCCGGCAGATAATTGCAGGCACAGTGGCGAATCGACATGATCGAATCCCGGAATGTGCAGAAATAGCATGACGGCATGGCAAAGGCAATACGCGGCAACAGCGCCGCGGCAAACAGGCTGGTGGTGCCGCCGCCGGAGTTGCCCATCACCCCCA
>JAIVGW010000453.1 GCA_020201415.1 Lentisphaerota bacterium | reverse complement strand
GCTGGCCCCGGAATGTTCACACATTCCGCTCCGGGAAGCTCCGGGAAGCCTCGGCTGGAGCGGAATTCGTGAGAATTCCGGCGAACCACAACCAGGACATATTTGCGCAACAGGCCGGTTAATTCGAACAGCAAAATAACAATACCAAGGAGTTGAGATCATGGCCGGAATATGTAGACTTGTTACCGTGACACGCGATGGAATGCACAACGCATTTACCGATATGATTCACTGGCATGATATGTATATCGTCAGTTACCGTAAGGGCGCCGGACATATCTCGGGCGATGGCCAGGCCATGGTGGCGGTATCGAGCGACCGCCAGCGATTTACGGAAGTGGCCCGCGTCAAGGTCAACGGCGACACCCGCGATCCCAAACTGGTGCCCATGGCCGATGGCCGTCTGGCCATGCTCACCGCGTGCTGGACCGAGGGTGTTGCCCGCCGCAAGCTCCAGCAGTTCATCTGCTTCAGCCACGATGCCTTCAACTGGACCCAACCGCAACCGATCTGTGACCCCGACCAATGGCTGTGGCGCGTACGTCTGCACGAGGGGCGCTATTACGGTTTGCAGTATGGCGCCATGCCGGGAAGGTCTTTACAGCGCAATGAGCTGGAACGACAGCACCAGCTCATGATCAGCGACGACATGCTGGACTGGCAATCCGTCGCGCGAGTCGGCCCCACGGATCGCATCATAGGCGAGTCGGACATCGCGTTCCAGGACGACGGAGAAGCCTGGATCGTCGTCCGGTCCAACGGCGGGAACGGCAACGCCCTTTTTGCCAGCGCCCGGCCGCCCTATACCGACTGGGCGGTGTCCGAACTCGAAGGCAAAATCCATGCCCCCGTCATCCTGCGTTACCGCGGCGCCCACTACGTTGCGGGCCGCGCGCGGCTCGGTGATATGTCGATGTCCGATTTTGCCCAGCCCGGTCAGACCACGACCGGCGTCTGGCGGCTCGAGAAAGGCCGTGTCACACCGGTGCTGAACCTGCCGGCGGCCGGGGATTGTTCGTATTGCGGATTTATCGAGGACCCCGAGGGTCGGGTTTGCCTTAGCTATTATTCCCAGCACGCTTACATTTTCGGCGTCGAAAACTACGCCTATCGACTCAACGAAACGCTGGAAGGAAAAAACCAGGGCGATCGCCTGTCAACGGCCGATATCTATTTTGCCGAGCTGGAACTGCCGTGAACATTTTATCTCCGGCGCGGCACACTGCGAGAAGATTGTGTAAGGGAGCCCAAAACAATGGGGTAGGTTGACAAGCACATCGAAATATGACAGGCTGTAAATATGATTGGATACGGGTTTGCGTACAGCCATGGGTGATTTGCAAGATTCTTAAGATAAATAACTGGAAGAAGCTTTATGAATAGAATTACTGGATGGTTTTTTGCCGTTTCCCTGCTATGTAATCTTCTGTTACCCTTGGCCTATGGTGCTGAGAGTTTCCAGCTTCAGGTCAATGATGTGTCCGGCCTGGATGAACCCTGGCCGCTGATCGGCGGGTTGCCGTTCCCGGAAGGTCTGTTGGATGACGCTTCGCGGATCCGGGTCGTGGACGGGGCGGGCAACGAAGTGCCGGCGCAGATCGATGTGGCTGCCACCTGGCGCGACGGCAGTATCCGCTGGGCGCTGGCGGGCTTGACCGCCAGCCCGAAGGGAGCATACCGCGTGGAATACGGCCCGGGTGTCAGCCGCGCCACGCCTGCAAATCCGCTGACGGTGCAACAG
>JAIVGW010000201.1 GCA_020201415.1 Lentisphaerota bacterium | reverse complement strand
CTTCTGTCCCTGTTTTTTTCAGACATGCGCAACCCAACAATAAAATTGACGAAAACCCTTCCAATGCACTAACCTTAGATCATGAAAATGAATTTGTCAAATCGTGCCCGACATTGGGTGACGATCCTGGCGCTGGCGGCCGGACTGACTCTGATGCTGGCCGGCGCTTACCGCCATTGGCGTCTTCACGCCCACAACGCGAGCATTGCCCGCGCCGCCCGCACCTATGACGTACCTCCGGCGCTGATTCGCGCCGTAATCTGGCGGGAAAGCAAATTTGATCATCGCAGCGTGGGCAAGTCCGGGGAAATCGGCCTGATGCAGGTAACGCCGGTCGCCGCCGGCGAATGGGCCAAGGACGAAGGCATTCAAAACTTCACCAAGTATGAGCTGTTCAAGCCGGAAATCAACATTATGGCCGGGACCTGGTACCTGGGGCGGGCGCTGCGATCCTGGTCGCAAAAGTCCAATCCCCTGCCCTACGCCCTGGCCGAATACAATGCCGGGCGCTCGAACGCCCTGCGCTGGGCCGCGCAGGACCGGGACGATCCTAACATTTTCTGGAACAACATAACCTATCCCAGCACCAAACGTTACATTCATGATGTTATCAATCAATACCGCCGTTATGAGGACTGATCGGCCCGGACTGCACGCCTGCGCGCGCGGCCTGCTGGCCGCATTGATAACCGGGCTGCCCGCGGCCCTTTTCGGAGCAACAGCCATGCATACAACACCACAGCGTGTAATTCAGGCCGCGGGCGCCGGGCGCTGGTTTCCCGGCGAACGCGCCGCCCTGCAATCCATGGTCGAAGCCTGGATGGACGACATCACAACCCCGGCTCCGGCTGAACGCATTGCCGCAGCCATCTCACCGCATGCCGGCTACGTCTATTCCGGGCCGGTGACGGCGCATGTTTTCCATGCCCTGCGGGAACAGGCCCGCCGGGGCCTGGCGCCGGACACGCTGATCATTCTGGGGTTCAGCCACAGCCGCGGCTTCGCCGGCGTGGCGGTCATGGATGCCGATGCGCTGGCCACGCCGCTGGGGCCGGCCCGGCTGGACACGGAAGCGGCGCGGCTGCTGACAGGGCACAGCGACCGTATCTTTTTCGACAACCGCCCGCACCGCGGCGAGCATTCGGCGGAAAACCAGATCCCCTTCGCCCAGGCCGCGCTGCCGGAAACCCTGCTTCTGCCGCTAATCATCGGCGACCATGATTATAAAACCCGCGCCACCCTGCTCAAGGCGCTGGAGCAACTGGCTGCGACCAAAAAAATCGCCGTCATCGCCAGTTCGGACATGCTGCACGATCCCGATTACGACCTGGTCACCCGCACCGATCACCAGACCCTGGAAAAAACCACGGCCATGGATACGGAAGCCCTGCTGACGGACTGGCAGCCGCAGCATCAGATTTACTGCGGCATTTCCGCCGTGGCCGTAGCCCTGGAGTTTGCGCGTCAACAGGGTTGCCGGGAAGGCCGGATGCTGCACTACCGCAACAGCGGCGACGACCATCCTGAAAGCCGCGGGCAATGGGTGGTGGGCTATGGCGCGGTGATTTTCCTTGGCGCGGCCGCCGATTGAATTTAGTGAGTTCTTCAAAACAGGGGAAGCAGCGGGGGAAGCAGCGGTCAAGCCGCTATAAAACGCTTTAGAATAACTATTAACGTCAAAATCTCCGCTCACAATCGACTTAAAAGCTGTTTTTATGAAATTTGAACGTTTAACCATGCAATATTA
>JAIVGW010000017.1 GCA_020201415.1 Lentisphaerota bacterium | reverse complement strand
ACAAATGAAAGGATCTTTTATTGAAACACGGCAATTGAAACACGGCGCTTGACATAGCCTTTCAGAGAAGTCCTATAAATTAATAATCTCCAGCCGTTTCCGCAGTGTGTACCCCCATTCACCACGCCGTGATTTTTCAAATCGAGACAACATACTCGCAAAATTAGTTGCCGTTCCCATCACCAGGCGCGCCTTGATCCAACCATTGCGCACACACGTATGCCGGCGCACCAGCCATGCCAAACTGTATTTTAGCTCGCTGCCTTTCGCCTGACTCGACAACACATCTTCGCCAATCCCCAACGCCTCCAACCCTATGCCTATCAAACGCTCTGCCTCGATTTCGTCATGGCGACGCGCATCTTCCCCGCTGTATGAATCTCGCCGCCGTCCTCGCAATGCTCCGCCCAACAACCCCTCCATCTCCTCGCGAAATGACTCCCCGCCAACACACCAGCCACGTCGAATCCGCCTCCACAACTCTTCCACTAACCAGGGCTCGTCACTCCCGCTCATCTCCACCATCTTTTCCCTCATCATACGCGCATATTTACGACGCCCATACAGCGTATCCGACAAACCCAACCCCGCCATCACCCGATCCACACAGAGCCAAGCAGTTCTCTTTACGCGTCCCACATACGAAGGATAACTACTCCAGCGGTGGTCTTCCAGACGCCTATGCGTAAAATCATAGCCCTTGATGCGTGCGGGATTCAAATGGATGTAATCGGCCACCACAGAAAAATACTGCCCCTCAGGGGAAACCAGCAAGGATTTATAGCGTCCTTGAAACAAATGCCCGCATTCACTGTGCCGAACATTAAAACGCGTCGTGTATGTCCCCTGCAACCACTGCATTCCGGCCACCAGATTCGCTTCCGGGGTTTCCAGCAGCATATGGTAATGATTTGCCATCAACACATACGCATGCACCACCCAGCCGCAACGACCGCATGCTTCGCCCAGCGTCTCAATAAATGACTCATGATCACGATCATCGCGGAAAACAGACTCGCGACGGTCTCCGCGACACATTACGTGATAAACTGCTCCAGCATACTCTATTCGTGGTTTTCTTGGCATGTGAGCATTCTAGCTGAACTATCTTTCTCGTCAACTTTATTATTATATAGGACTGACCCCTAATACGTCAACTTTATTATTATATAGGACTGACCCCTAATACCACTATCTTTCTCGTCAACTTTATTATTATATAGGACTGACCCCTAATACCCAATCTGCAAGTTGTTTTGCATTTTTTAATGGAATGCATTAGCATAGCCAGGAATTTTGGAATTGAGCTGTAATAATTTCCGGGGGCAAATATATGCATCTGCTAGTCACGGGCGGCGCCGGGTTCATCGGCAGCAATTTCATTCATTACCTGCTGCGCACTTATCAGGATGTCCGCATCACCAATCTGGACAACCTGACCTATGCCGGCAACCTGGAAAACCTGCGCGAGGCGGAGAATGATCCGCGCTATGAATTCGTCAAGGCCGACATTGCCGAAGCGGCTCAACTCGAGCCGGTGTTCGCCGACCGCCGATTCGAGGCCGTGGTGCATTTCGCCGCCGAAAGCCACGTGGACCGCAGCCTGCACCTTGGTGTCGAGGCCTTCATCCGCACCAACATACTCGGCACACAGAAGCTGTTGGATCTGACCCGCGCGCACCGGGTGCCGCGGTTCGTGCATGTTTCCACCGACGAAGTTTACGGCAGTCTGGATGACGGCGGCAGTTTCACGGAGACCTCGCCGATCCAACCCAACAATCCCTACGCCGCCACCAAGGCAGCCTCGGACTTCCTGGTGCGCGCGGCGGCCAAATCCTACAACCTGGATGCCGTCACCACCCGCTGCTCGAATAATTACGGCCCCTACCAGTTCCCCGAGAAACTGATTCCGCTGATGATTGCCAATGCCATGGAGAATCGTCCGCTGCCGGTCTATGGCGACGGTCAGCAGGTGCGCGATTGGATTTATGTCGAGGACCACTGCCGCGGGGTGGATCTGGCGCTGCGGCATGGTGAGACGGGCGCGGTTTACAATATTGGCGGCATGCATGATGTGCCTAATCTGGAGGTCGTGCAACAGATTCTGCACCTGCTCAACAAGCCCGCCACGCTCATCACGCATGTGCCCGACCGGCCCGGTCACGACCGGCGTTACGCCATGGACGCCACCAGGATTTCCGAGGAACTGGGTTGGGCGCCGCAATTCGATTTCACGGCCGGGCTGCGGCGCACGGTGGACTGGTATTTGAACAACCGCGCATGGTGGGAACGCATCCGTAGCGGCGCCTATCGCGATTATTATCAAAAAATATATCAGCAACGGTCATGATCGCATTGTTTTTTCTGGCTGGCGGCCTGATTTTCGCCCTGGCTTATCGATGGTACGGCCGCTACCTCGAACGCTCCATGGATCTGGATGACCGCCGGCCGACGCCGGCTTTCACCATGCGGGATGATGTGGACTACCTGCCCACATCCGATCCGGTCCTCTTCGGCCACCACTTCAGCTCCATAGCCGGCGCCGGCCCCATCGTCGGGCCGATTATCGCCGGGCTGGCTTTCGGCTGGCTGCCGACAGCGCTGTGGATTCTGGCAGGCGCGGTGCTGGTGGGCGGGGTGCATGACTACACCGCGCTGGCGGCCAGCATCCGGCATGGCGGTCTCTCCATCGCCGAAATCTGCCGGTCCCGGCTACCGCGTTCCATCTATCTGTTGTTCCTGGTTTTCATCCTTTTAACCCTGATTTACGTCATCATCGTGTTTCTTGATCTGACGGCCACGGGTTTCGCTCCGCCGACAACGGCCCCGGTGGAGGCTTTGCGACAGGGGGGCGCGGTGGCCACGGCTTCCATGTGTTACATTCTGTTGGCGCTGGTTTTCGGGTACCTGGTACAGCGCCGCCGCTGGTCGCTGTCGCGCGCCAGCCTGGCATTTGTCCCGCTGATTTTCGTCGCCATCTGGATCGGCCTGCGCTGGCCGCTTTTGCCGGAATATCTGCCGGCCTTGGGTGGTTCGGTGAAGAATTTCTGGATCTTGCTGCTGCTGGGATATTGCCTGGTGGCCTCGGTGCTGCCGGTCTGGGTGCTGTTGCAGCCGCGGGATTACCTGTCGTCATTCCTGTTGTATGCCTGTCTGGCGGGCGGCGCAATGGGCCTGCTGGCGGCAGGTTGGCGCGGAATGGCGCCAATCAGCTACCCGGCTTTCATAGGCTGGAGCGATCCCCAGCTCGGCCTTATCTTCCCGGCCCTGTTCATCACCGTGGCCTGCGGCGCCGTCAGCGGCTTTCACGCCATCGTCGCCTCGGGCACTTCCGCCAAGCAATTGCGGCACGAAAGCTCCGCCCGGCGCATCGGTTACGGCAGCATGCTGGTGGAAGGGCTTTTAGCGCTGCTGGCGCTGGGCACGATAATGATCCTCGGCGCCCGGCCGGCCGGCAGCCCGGTAGGTAATTTCGCCGCCGGCCTGGGTCTGTTTATCAGCGCGCTGGGCATCCCCCAGTCATTGGCCAGCACCTTTGCCATGCTGGCGGTGAGCACTTTCCTGCTGACGACCCTGGACACCTGTACACGCCTGGCGCGGTTCGTATTCCAGGAATTGTCCGGCATACTCACCAGGCTGCCCCAGCGGATCGCCAGCTCGGCGCTGGTTCTGCTCGTGCCGGCGCTGGTTACTTTCCGCAAAATTCCCGGGCCCGGCGGACAAATGATGCCGGCCTGGCAAGCCATCTGGCCGGCGTTCGGCGCCACCAACCAGCTGCTGGCGGCGCTGGCGCTACTGTGTGTGTTTCTCTGGCTGCGCAGTGAAAAACGGCCTTGCTGGTTCGTGGTGCTGCCGATGGTTTTCATGGCGGCCACCACGCTCACAGCGCTTGCGCAACTGGCCTGGCTTAATCTGGATGGCGGCAGCCGTTTCATCGGCTGGATGAGTCTGGCATTGTGCCTGATGGCGCTGCTGGTCATGACCAGTGCGCTGGCCCTGCTGCACCGGGCTAAGCCAGATCGCTGATCAATTCCGCCGCCGCGCCGATCCAGGCCGGCATGATCCCGATGTCGGCCCATTCGTCCGGGGTGTGCATCCCGCCGCCCGGCAGGCCCAGTCCGTCCAAGGCCGGCATCAGCACCGCCAGATGGCTGGCATCGGACCCGCCGCCGCGGACCGTGGCGCCGACCTGTATTCCACGTGCGCCGGCAAGGCGCGCGAACCGGCCGGCCAGCTCATCCCCGGCGGCGCCGCGCGGCCAGGGCGGATAGGCAAGCTGCTCCTGCAATTCCAGGCGCGTGGCGACGCCATCGGCGGCGCTGCGCACGGTGGATTCGGCACAGATATCCCGCATGGCGGCCAGTAGTGCCGCCAGGCCTTCCGGAGTAAAAGACCGCAGATCGATATCGGCCGCGGCCTCGTCAGCCACCTGGTTGGGAACATGCCCGCCGCGGATGCAGCCGACATTGGCCGTCAGCTCGCGGGAATAGTCGGTCAGGGCTTCAATCCGCTCAATCTTGCGCGCCAGCTCGCGAATGGCATTCACGCCCCGGTCATGATCATTCCCCGCATGCGCGGAACGCCCGTGACAGGTCAGCCGACAGCGCATGACACCCTTGCGCCCGACCGCGACGCGGTATTGCCCGTCCGGACCGGGCGATGCCGGCTCAAAACACAGGCAGGCAGCCGCGCCGGGCGCGGCGGTCTGCAATAGCCGGGGGAAGGACGGGCCGGAAAACTCCTCCGCGCAATTCAGCAGCACCGTCAGCCCCAGCTCGCGCACCGCAGGATATTTTGCCAGAGCCTCGCGCACCGCTGCCACCAGCACCACGCAGCCGCCTTTCATGTCGCAGACCCCGGACCCGTAAACCCGGCCGGCGCCATCATCCCGCCGAAAAGGCGCTTCCCGCGGCGACAACACCGTGTCGGTATGCCCCACCAGAATCAGCCGGCGGGCGGCGGCAGGATTGCGTACGGCCTTGAGATGACGGCCGCGCGGCTGCTCCTCCGGCGCGGCCTCGGAGAATTCAACGGCAAAGTCCAGGTCCCGCAGAGGCGCGGCCAGCAGTTCCCCGACCCTGGTGGTGCCCGCGGCGCCAGCGGTCGTACGGCTGTCAATGGCGCAAATGGCGGCCAGGAGTTGCAGGGGATCATCTTGGTCGGACATGACGGCGCCTCCCGTGTATAGGCCCGGGGTTCAGGTAAATACCGGACGGATTTTATTCTGGTAATAATAATAATGCGCAGCATGCCGGGCGGATTTTTCCAGCACCCGGTCGAAGGCCTGCCGCATGGCCGGCGACAGATCATCGAGCGCGAAAGACCGGCCCCGGTTGTTCAACTCGTCGGGATCGGACGCCAGGTCGAAGTAGTCGTGCTCATTATTCCCATCCGGATTGAGGTAGTAATTGAACTTCGCGGCGCCCTGCTTGAGCATGAACCGTTGCCCATGCATTGCCTGCTCGGCAATGATCACGCGCTCGGGGGCCACCGGCTCCTCAGTCCCGGCGAAATACGGCAGCAGACTCATGGCTTCCGACTCGCATTGATCGGCATAGATCAGCCGGCCGGCCGGATCGCGCAGCCGCGGCATGGCCAGGCCGCAATAATCCAGCAGGGTCGGGAACAGGTCGATATGGCTGACATTCTCGCGCACCTGCCGGCCGACGGGCACGCCCGGTCCGTTGAAGATGAACGGCACCCGCGCGCTGCAATCATGGAAGAAGCCCTTCTGCTGGAACCGGTGATCGCAGAGGTAGTCACCGTGATCGGCGGTCAGAATGATCAGGGTATTATCGATCAATTGCAACTCTTCCAGTTTCCGCAGCACGCGGCCAATCTGTTCATCCAGCAGGGTCACGCAACCGAAATACTGGGCGCGATGCTTGAGCGCGCGTTTCCAGTCCAACTGGCTCCAGATTTCGTGCCAGCTTTGCAACTGCCGGGAATAGCCCGCACGGTCCTGCTCAACACCCACAGGTGGCGGCAGATCTTCAGGCTGATACATCGAGAAATAAGGCTCCGGGGGGACGCAGGGGGAATGCGGCAGCAGGAACGAGAGCTTCATCGCAAACGGCTCATTGCCGCCGGGGCGGCATTCGCGCCTCCGGCCGATCAGGTCCAGTTCATGCAGGGCACGGTTGGTGAAAAACACCGGCTCGTATTCATTCAAGGGAATATGCGTCGGCTCCAGGGGATAAACCTTGTTGAGATACGCGCCTTCGGAGGGCTTGTCGGGAGTCCGCGGCTTGGCCAGTCCCAGGCGTTGGAGATTTTCCTTGTAATCCTCCTCCACCAATATTTTCTGAAACCCGGCGGCCTTGCGCGGCGGGCAAAAATGCGTCTTGCCGACCAAAGTGGTGTAATAGCAGTTCTGTGCCAGCTTGTCGGCCCAGGTCGGTAGGCTGTCCGGCCAGTTCTGATCATTGTAATACACGCCGTGATCATAGGCATAGACGCCGGTCATCACCGAAGCGCGCGCCGGCACGCAGACGGGGTCGGTGCAATAGGCGTTATTAAACGTCGTGCCGCCGGCCACCAGCCGGTCGATATTGGGCGTCTTGATCGGGAACTTGCCCATACAGCCCATGGCATCGTAGCGCCACTGATCCATCATAATGAAGAGAATATTATTCATATTGTCCAAGACCTCCTGTTAAAGAAATAAAGCCGCAAGCTTGGCATGACGCCCGAATTTTGTCCAGCAAACAATACACCGTCCGCGGGCGCACAGGTTCAGGGGCTCATGGCATCCGTCTCGCACTGGTCGGCGTAGATCAGCCGGCCGGCCGGGTCGCGCAGCCGCGGCATGGCAAGGTCGCAATAATCCAGCAGCGTCGGGAACAGGTCGATATGGCTGACGTTTTCGCGCACCCTCCGCCCGGCGGACACGCCCGGTCCGTTGAAGATGAACGGCACCCGCGCGCTGCTATCGTAAAAAAAGGCCTTCTGCTGCACATGATGGTCACACAGATGATCGCCATGGTCCGCGGTCAGCACGATCAGGGTGTTTTCATCAAGCTGCAGCTCCTGGAGCCGGCGCAGGATACGGCCGATCTGCTCATCCACCAGGGTAACGCAACCGAAATACTGGGCACGATGTTTTAGCGCGCGGTCCGCGTCGAGCTTGGACCAGATATCGTACCACTTCTTCATCTGACTTGAAAACCGGGCAATCTCCGTCTCGTTGGCCGCGGGCGGCGGCAGGTCTTCCGGACGGTACATCGAGAAATACGGCTCCGGCGGATTACAGGGGCTGTGTGGCCGGGAGTAGGAAACCTTCATGAAAAATGGTTCATTCCCGCCGGGCCGGCACTCACGGCGCTCAGCCAGCAGATCAAGTTCATGCAGCGCGTTTTCCGTGCATTGCACCGGCTCGTAATCCTCCAACTTCCCGTCAGTGGGCTGGACGGGATAGCCCTTGGCGAGAACCTCCGCCTTGTGCCAGCTGTCCGCCTGAGCGCCGGCGGCCCGCTTTTTCAGACGCCGCTTCAGGGGATCGCCGGCCTTGAGTACCAGTTTGTTGAAGCCAATGGCCCGGTGTTCCGGATGAATGTGTTTCTTGCCGATATGCACGGCATAATATCCGTTCGCGGACAGCCGCCCCGGCAGGGTAGCCAGACGCTCCGGAAAATTCTGGTCATTGTAATACACGCCATGATCATAGGAATACAACCCGGTCATCAGCGAGGCCCGCGCCGGAACGCAGACGGGATTGGAGCAGTAGGTATTTTGAAACATCGTCCCGCCGTCCACCAACCGGTCGATATTGGGGGTCTTGACGGGGAATTTACCCATACAGCCCATGGCATCGTAGCGCCACTGATCCATCATGATGAATACGATATTATTCATAATAAGCCTTATGTTTTTCTTCTATTGTGACACTTGCATCATTCACCCGGCCGGCGCGGTCAGACGGATGACATCCTCCATGGCGACGGCGACGGACTGACATTTATTGATCAGGCGTTCGGGACAGCCCAGGCGTGTGTAGAGGCGGTTCAGCCAGATGTGCTTGTAGGCATAGTGGTCCACCAGCGCCAACGGGCGCGGCGCGAGCAGACCGCAGGCCTGCTCAATGTCCAGCACGCGCAGGATACCGGTGATGTAGGCGTCGTTACGATGCGAAGGCGGCAGCTGTTCGGTAACCACCCCGGCAATATTCTCGTTCATGGCGGCATGATACAGGCAGGCTGCGGCGGCCTCGCCCCGTCCGTACAGATAAAACCGCTTGCCGGCGGTTTCCGGCAACCCGGTAATATAGGCGAGCAGATGGTGCAGATCCTGAATCATCAGCATCAGCGGTGTCATGCCCACCAGGGTACTGGCCTGCAGGAAGAAATTATCCCGGTCACAGCCCTGGGAACCTTCACGGGTGCTGGTGACGCTGCTGCCGCGCGGTTCAATTATAAACAGATGGCGGTCCTTGCCGAAGTCGGCCATATTGTGCGAAAGGGTCCGGTAATTCTGCCGCGGATCGGCCACGCCGATGAGCACCTCCCGGCTGGCATATACCCGGCGCTCCTGCATCCACAGGTGCATGCCGTCGAAAGACGGGCGGTAACTGAAACTGCGGACCGCATCCGGCTCCTTGCCGCCCCAATCGCCCAAACTTTCAATCTGCATGACGGTCGGATCGCTGTCGATACAGGGAAACACTTCCCGGCGCAGCCGCTCCACCGTGGCGGACCGGAGCGCCGGCCAGTCTTCGGGACGGCGCGGCAGTTCCACCGTGCCCACGGGTGAAATCAATTCCGGCAGCAGCGCGGTGCGATTGGGCGCCGGCGGCTTGCCGTTGAAGATAGTGATATCCGGCTCGTTGAAGATTTCCTCCGGCTGCTGCAGCGGGCGCTGCGGGTCGCCCAGCAGGTGCTCATCGAACCAGCGGCTGCAGCGATCGATCGATTCGGGAATGTAGCCGTGCGGGCCGTGATATTCGAACAGTTCGCATTTTCCCTCGCAACCGTAAAGACGGTACACCGTCTTGATCTTCTCCACCATGCCGCGGTATTCCGCGTGTGAAAACAGGCCATCTTCATCGCCATAGCAGAAGAGCAAAGGTTTCGGCGCCAGCAGCGCGGCGAATTCCGAGGTGTCGTGCTGGAACACGTTCTGGACATACATGCAATCGCAATGACTGAGAATATGCCGGTTGGCCAGGGTGTAATAAGGCGTGGTCACGCCGCAATTGGAGGCCACGGCGGCGATGCGTTCGTCGGCCAGGCCGGTGAGGAAGCTCAGGGAACCGCCGCCGGAGGTCCCGGTGGCGCCGATGCGCTCCGGATCTACTTCCGGCAGCCCGGCCAGCAGGTCCAGGGCGCGGATGGAATTCCAGACCTCGCCGCAGCTGCCGGGATAGCCCATGGAAATCCAATCATAGCGGCGCTTGAGACCGAGGCCGGAATGCATGCCGGGGTTGTCGTGCTGCTGGATGGTATCAAGCACCAGGCAGACATATCCACGGCGCGACCACAGGACGCCGTGTTTGGAATAGCCGTGGACGCCGATAGGATTATGGCCGCAGAGGTAGAGCACGCCCGGCAGTTTACCGGCCGGCAGCGGGTCGGGATAATACACCATGCAGGTGCCATGACAGTCCGGCATAATCTGGAAGGAAAGCTTCTCGGTCCGGAACCCCGGCCCCTTGAGCGTTCCGTGATTCACCACCTGCAGGTCGGTCTTCGACGGCAGGACGTCCAGGCCGACCGAACGCATGAAATGCCGGCGCACTTCGGCGCGCTTGGCCTGCCAATCCTCCAGACGCTCGAGCCCTGTCAATGAATTGTCCAGGAAACGCTTGCTAACGTCGATATAATGCTGCCAGAGGGTCTTGCTCATTTACTAATCCTTTATGGGCTGAAAATTCCGCAGGCATGGCCGGACCGGGCGCATGCGACACAACTTGGGCCAACATAAACCAGCAGCGGCTCATGGTCAATCTTTTCCCACCCGACAAACTTGACTATTGCCGTCATCTTGACTATTTTGCGCGGCGTGTCGTGGTGCTGACAATTACAGGAGGAAACCAATGCAGTCAGTGGAAAAACGCGTGGAGTGGTTCGTCAAGGCCCGCTATGGCATGTTTGTGCATTTCGGGCTCTACAGCATTCTGGGACGCGGGGAATGGGTGATGAACCGGGAACAGATCCCGCCGGAGGAATACCGCAAACTCGCTGATGAATTTCATCCCGACAAATTTGATGCCGACGCCATCTGCCGGCTGGCGGTGGATGCCGGGATGGCCTACATCGTGTTCACCACGATGCACCATGACGGATTCCGGCTCTATGACAGCGATCTGACGGATTTCTGCTCCACCAAAACCGGCTCCAAGCGCGATTTTACCGCGGAAATGATTGCCGCCTGCCGCAAGCACAACCTGAAAATCGGACTTTACCACAGTCTCAACAACTGGTACGACCAGCCGGACGGCGCGGCGGCGCTGGAGGATCCGGCGCTTTACGAAAAGTTCATTGAAAACACCTTCCATGAATGAGATGGTGTCATCCATCCAGCCTCAGATCGTCATCAACCGCCGCAACGGCCTGCCGAACGACTTCGCCAGCCCGGAACAACACATGACCAGCCCCAACCCCTGGCGGCCCTGGGAAGCCTGCATGACCCTGAATGATCACTGGGGCTACCATGTGGCCGATGACAACTGGAAAAAGCCCGTGACACTGGTGAAAATGCTGGCCACGGCCGCGAACGGCGTGGGCAACCTGCTTTTGAACATCGGTCCGCGCGGCGATGGTGCCATCCCCGGGGAATCGGTGCAGATCATCCGCAAGGTTGGCGACTGGATGAAACATGAGGGTGGACATGAAGCCCTGTTCGACACCGAGTTGTTTACCTTCGATTACCAGTACAAAGATACCGGTCCGCGCGGTGACGAGCGCAACGACTGGGACAACAACTGCACTTTCACGGCCAAAGGCAACAACCTGTACGCCATCATGCGGTATGTCCCTGGCACTGGTTTTACCTTTGCCGGCGCCCAGATGCAGGTCAAACGCATCACGGTGCAGGGCCGGGATCTGAGTTTTACCCAGAATGAGGGCAAGGTGCGCATCGAACTGCCGGCGGAACTGGCGCAAGCCTTCTGTCCTGTCCTGAAAATGGAATGTGACGCTCCGCCCTGTGTCTATCGCACCGGCGGCATGCGGATTCCCAAGGTCAAGCATCCGCGCTATGATCCCTGCGAGTCGGATATCGGCGAATCCGCCTGAGCGGCAGGATTTAAAAAATTACCCGGCGGCGTCTTAAATGACCCGCCCGGCGCCCGCATCAATCCGGATGGAGCCGGCCGGCATAGCGCGTACCGGGCTGCAGGATGCGCATCAGGTTGTCCCGCGCGATTTCCTGCAGCCGTTCCCAGTTGGCCCGCACCTTGTCCGCGGCCGCGGTATCCTGTTCGCGGCTTTCCCGGTACTGCGCCATCAAGGTGCGGATTTCCACCATCAGCCGGGTATATTCCAGACCCGCGCGCATGAAGGCAATGCGCCGGGCGTAGTGCTCCGGCGCGCCGGACACGGCGTTTTCAGCCTCATCCAACAGACGGTCCGCCCGGGCCAGCAGAGCTGCGTCGTAAACTTCACCAAAAGGCAGGTCGCCGTCCACCTTGCGATTGCGCGCCTCTTCCAGCAACTCCCAGTAGGCCTGTAATTGCGGCGCGGCCGGACCGAACCCGCGCTGATAGTAATCGTCCATCAGCGCCCGCGGATCGGTATCGGGATTCCATGCCAGGTGCGCTACCAGATAATACAGCGGTCCCTGCGTGGCCCAGTATTCCCAGATTGTATCGACAAAAATGCCGATGCAGCCGTGTGCAGCGGCAAATTTAAAGCTTTCCGCGGTGCGTGACAACGGCACATCGGGCTGACCCTGCTGCCAGCCGCCGGCGCTGCCGGTATTCGGACGCCATTGCTGCCGGCCGGCCACCCGCGCCCAGGCCGCGAATTGCTCCGGCACCGTAGGCCCGTCGGGCCGGTTGCGATCGCGGGCATCCAGCCCCCAGAACATGTTGGCGACATTGCCGACAATCACATTGGCGGCCGGCACGGCCGCCACCGGGGCAGGACGGGAATTACCGTAGGCGCTGATCAACACGTAATAATCCCGGTCCGGGTACCGTTCACGCAGCAGACGCCCCAGGTGGTTGGCGAAGATCACCAGGCGATCGGAGATGGCGACGTATTCCTGGCTAAGTCCCTGCCAGGTATAGGAACGCATTTCACCGTCGGGATGATCCCAGGCCCGGCAATTTTCGCAGATGCAGTGTCCCCGGTGATAACTGTCGTTGGGATTGGCGCCGAAGACGGTGGCATTGGGATCCCGCGCCAGGTGCTCTTCAACTTCGACCATCCATTGATCCCACACACCCGGATTGGAAACGCAGAGCTTGGCCAGTTTCGGCGCGGGAAAGCCGCTGCGCTTGCCGTCGGGCTGCAACGCAAAATATTCCGGATGATCCTCGTGGTAGCGCTCCCACCAACCGGTCTGGGGATGCCCGCCGGGCACATTCAGCGAATCAAGCTGCAGCCGCTGGAAGCGCGTCCATTCGAACGACCTGCCCCGGTTGTCACCCAGGGCTGACAGACGAAACAGCGTGCTGCGATTGCGGATTTGTGGATGGTAGCGGTATTCGCAGGGCTCCTGCACGATCTTCTGACGCCGGATGATGTCCTCGCCCAATTCCCCCGGCCACAGCCAGCGTACATCAAGGTAATCCCGCAGGTAGGTATAGACGGCGTTGATCGTGCCGTATTCCTGCTGGTAGCCCGTGATGGTGTCCCGGCCGGTCGCAACCACCAGGCTGTCCGGATTCCAGCGGTCGCGCCCGGCAATGACCAGGTGGCGGCCATCGCAGGCAATCATGATTTCCTCTGGGTGCTGGAAATCAAAATCCACCCCCGGCATTACTTCCCGCAAGACCGGCTGATACCCGACCCAGACGGCATGTTCCGGCAGCGGATCAGGCCGGCCCACCAGCACTTCCGGCCGGACGCCGCTGATTTTTTCGATGTACAGGGCCAGCTCGTCCGCCGCGCGCCTGGTATAAGGCGGCGCGTCTTCATAAACCACGATCGGCGCCAGGCTGGCGCCGGAGCGCACCAGAACCATCGGTTCCGCCTGCGAGACAGCGCAAAGCCCCATGACCAACAACCCGCTGCCTAACCACCTGATTTTTTTCATTGCCCGCATGTTTTACCTCCTACTATGATAAGCTTACTAAAATATCCTGCACAGGGCCAAAACCTTCGAATGTCTGGGCTTTCTGACTGAATTCCGTCTCCTGTATTCTGACTCCGGCATGGCAACGCCCTGCTTAACAACCAAGCCGCGCGCCTTTCCATCAGGCCCGTGGCCGGATGTCCATGGCCAGATCGCGAAAATTGCGTACGCGATGCAATGTCAGCAGATTGGCGTCATGATGCCCTTTCTGCGCGCGGGCGGCCGCCTGTTTTCCTCCTTCATAATCGCGCGACGTGCGCGACAGGATCACCAGATCGTCGCCCTCGATGACCATGGCGGGATACATGAAACACTCCGCCTGCCGCGGGGAGCCGGCCACGCAACCGGCGGGAAACCAGTTCAGGGCATCCAGCGCGTACCAGAGCATCATGAAGCGCCGGTCGTTGCCGGGGATGCGCGCCGGCACCGGCACCACGCCCTGGGAATTGGCCGGCGGATTGGACGCCATCCAGTAGAGCCGGGATTGCTCATCCCATATAATGAAAAATTTGCAGTTGCCGCCCGGCAGCGGATAGAACTGGGTGAACTTCAGGTCGAGGCGGTCGTGCTCATCCCGCAGGTCGAACACTGCCGCCAGATTGGCGGTGGCGTAGCGGTCGATGCAGGCCCGCGCCAGGACGCGCAGGGCGCCATTGACCACAATCACATTGCCCTCCAGACAGCGCATGGAAGGGCCGGGATTCAGTCCGGCATTCAATTCGGCCGGTATGGGCATGGCCACGCTGGCGCTAAGGCGCCAGGCGGCGGGAGACATGATGTCACCGGCTAAGTCACAGCTGATCACCGCCATTTCCTGCCAGCCTTCGCTTACAGCAAAATACAGACGATTGTTCTTGACCGCCATGGGCGTCTGGTGCAGGCAATAAAACCTCTTGCGCGGCGTGGCGCCCGGAGCGTGTGGGTCCGCACAGGCGGACGGATTGCGCAGGATCTCCACCGGAGCGCTCCAGGAGGCGCCGGCGTCATCGCTGCGCAACAGCAGGATCACCCCTGCATCGGAGACCACGCCGACGATCATGAACAAGGCCGCGGCCTGCTCCATAAACGCCACTTCCACCCGGCAGGGAAAGACTACGTCGTTCAGCTGCCGCCAGCTGCGCCCCCCGTCCTCGCTTTGCGCCAAGCGCACATGACAGGGGGCATCGCGGCCGCCGGCCGCGGGCCCGGCTTGCAGCATGGGGGCCGCGGCCATCAGTGTACCGTCACTTAAACGGATGAAGGCATCGCTGTAGAAAAAAGTGTAATAATCATCTTCATCCGGGGGCACACGGGCGACCACCGTATAATCCTGCGCCAATCCATACATCCTGCGTCCTTTCTCTGTTAGTTTGTCAGTCATGCCGGCTCATTCTGTCTGGCTTAATCCACCGGGCCGGCCAATTCCGCGGCTAAATCATCCCAGATCAGCGGCTGTTCGCATTCATACCACCAGTTGAACCGTTCCAGGCATTCCTCGAACGCCACCAGATAATCCTCCAGCCAGATCGGCGCCGGGCCCGCCGGCGGCCGGTCCGGCACCGCTTCCAACAGCGCTAACAAAAGCCGGATGACCGGGCCCGGCAAACGCCGCATAGCGGCCGCGGGCGGGAAATCCGGCAGGGACACCCGGTGTCTCTGCGCGTAAAACCAAAGATCCATGGCACAGAAAACCCATGGCAGGGCGGTATCCAGCCCCAGCAGAGACGGCCGCTGTTCCCGGCGGTCCAGGTAGGCACGATAGCGGGAAATCCCGAAGTTGACCAGCGAAATGCGCCCCACCATTCCCGCCGGCCGGTCGAAATCCCCCAGTTGCAACCCGGAAGCATAATGCCAGCGCCAGTAGCCCGGCAGAATCGTACGGCAATCATCGCGCCGCAGATGGCGGCAACGGGCGCCAGGCACGTAAACCAGGCTGGCCCCGTGCGCATAAAGCGTTTCGGACATGACACGGTCCTCGTTATTGGTGCGCAGGGCCGGATCATAACCACCGGCATCGCGCAGGACCTGCGCTCGCAACAGGGTGTTGGCGCCGTAAAGAAAACGCGGGTTGCGCAGGGACCGGTCACCCCAATGCTGGGTCATGTGCGCGATGCGCCAGCGATCGCCGAGCGTAACCTTGAAGTGTTCGTCCAGACGGCCGCCGACGCCGGCGGCGCCGCTGCGATTGAGAGCCGTCAACAGTATTTCCAGCCAATCCGGCGCCGGCGCGACATCCGCATCCAACGCCGCCAGCAGGGGCGTCCGGCATAATGACAAGGCCGTATTGCGCGCCGCCGCCAGCCCGTAATTGGCGGCATGCCGCACCACCCGCCAACCCGGCAGATGCAACGGAGGATCGGATCCATCGTCAATTAAAACCACTTCCTTCGGTGTCACGGTCTGATCCGCCACCGCCTGCAGCAATTTTGTAATGGTGCCTCCGGCATTGTAGCAGGGCACATAGAGTGTCACATCCCGTGGTTTAAACATGATCATACCTGAAAAACATGACGCGCGGGATAAATGATGTCGCAACCGGTAGGCGTGACCACCACCACATCCTCCACGCGTACGCCGCCGGTCGCGCGGTAATATAGACCGGGCTCGACCGTGATCACCTGCCCGGCACGCAGACGCTCCCCGGACCGACCAACCCGCGGCGCCTCATGCACATCCAATCCCAAGCCATGCCCGACACTGTGGATAAAGCCCTCCACCCTGCCCGTCTCCGCCCCATTTCATGCGGATCGGCCGCCTGGCGGCCGCCGGCCGCAATGGTGCCAGGCCCTTCGCAGCCATAAGCCAGCAAAGCCTCCTGAATCAACCGTCGCAGACGTTCGGAGGTCAGCAATCCCCGATCATCGCACAGGCGCCCGCGCTGATCCACGCGCGCATTACGCACAGCCCGTACGGCGCGGTCCATGGCCCGCGCCGCCACGCATTGACATTGCCGCAGCCGCTGCAATTCTTCCGGACGCTTAACCGCGCGCCCGGGAAACAAACCGCCGCTCACCACCGTCAAACGACATCCATCCTCTTCCAGTCGACGCGCCATGGCCAGGGGAAAATCTCCGCCGACTTTTACCGCCCTGACGGATAAACGCCGCAACAGCGCCGCGCAACATTCCTCCAACGAACTCAACCGCCGGCCGCCTTCCGCCAATGCGCCCGGCGTCCATACACGGCAGGATGAAGGCATCACCCGGCGCGCGCGCGCCGCTTCCATGCTGCCCACCAGCAGGTGCGACCGGTGCTGTTCCAGCAGATATATCACAGGATCAGGACAGTTAAATGGCGCCACATAACGCAAATCCGCGTGTCGCTCAGGAATTCCAACCAATAAAACCGGGCTTGTTAATTTATTCACAGTTTGTTACCGTTGGGGCTTCAAATTGAAACTGGTTTGTTTACAGGATGTTGCAATTTCATTACAATAGTATTAGGTTTTCGGCAAGATATTTTTTCCACCAGCTCCATTCATATAGCGGCTTAAACCAAGTGATCTACAACATTTTGTGGTTTTTGAAATTATTGCATTTTTTTACTGATTTAATCTTGCCAAGCGCGCCTGCGCTGATTATCCTCCGTCCTCATAGGACAGAGGGGGAGATAGACAGGGCTGTTAATAACCTGTTAATATGCTGAGGAAAAGTTTTATTAACATTGGACAACTATTTAAAAAGACATCACTTAAAGCGGAGAATGCCGGGGACGCGTTACGCATGGCATATCCACTGAATTAATCTGGTTTAATCTGGTCAGTGTAAAGGCAGAAACAATCATGGAAAACACCGAAGCGATTTGGAAAGACGCCTGCCAGGAATTAAAAAAACGTCTTCATCCCGATATTTATTCGCGTTGGATCAATGTCATTTCCTTGGGACGGCAGGAAAATAAGAAAGTTTACCTGTACGTCAGCAATGACATTTACCAGTCCTGGCTGGAGGAAAACTATCTGCCTATTATCAAGGAAGCCTTGAGCCTTGCCGGCGGACATGATTTGGAACTGGCCTTCGAGGTGCATCAGGAAAATGCCCCGGTGGCGGAAATAGTACGCAAGGAACCATCCGCCCCGGCGCCCCGGCGGCGCGCGACTCGTACGCTGAACGCCACGGGCATCAAGCTTAATCCAAAAAATTCTTTCAATTCGTTCGTCGTCGGATCATCAAATGATTTTGCCCACGCCTCTTCGCTGGCGGTGGCCCAGGCGCCCGGCAAGGCCTACAATCCCCTGTTCATCTATGGTGGCGTGGGTTTAGGCAAGACGCATCTGATGCAGGCCATCGGTCATGAAGTCTATGCCAATACGCAGAAGCATATCCATTATCTTTCCTGCGAAACCCTTTTGAACGAATTTATCGAGTCATTGCAGCATCGCCGCGTCAAACAGTTTCGCGACAAATACCGCGGCACTGAATTGCTGCTGATTGACGATATTCATTTTCTTTCGAAAACGGTCGCTCTACAGGAGGAATTCTTCCACACTTTCAACGTGCTGTACGATGCCCATAAACAGATTGTGATGACCAGCGACCGGCCGGCCAGTGAAATCGCCGGTCTGGAACAGCGCCTGGTATCGCGTTTCGAATGGGGCCTGGTTACCGAACTGCTGCCTCCGGACTTTGAAACACGCATGGCCATTCTGCGCTCAAAACAGAAAGCCCTGAATTTTCACCTGGCGGAAAACATGCTGGTATTCATAGCCTCCAATATCAAATCCAACATCCGCCGGCTGGAAGGCGCCATGATCAAGCTGTCCTCATACGCCTCTCTGTATAAAAAGCCCATCACCATGGATGTGGCGGAAAATATACTGAA